>NZ_JAMYSE010000031.1:0-65412 GCF_040321795.1 Mesorhizobium sp. M0244
GTGGGATCGGGCTCGTCAACAAGATAGAACCCAAACACATTCGGATTGCCGAGGAAGGGGGTCATTTTCTCGATGAAGGATGCGGTTACGCCCTCATGCTCATTGAGATAGACCAGGCCTTTCATGCCATCCGGCAATGCGTTGACCAGCGAAACATACTGAACGTCAGCCAGATTGAAGCCGGCGGTTGCAATTTCGGTGGCGGAGCCACCCGAGGCGTAGTGCAGAGTCGCCATCCAATATTCCTTTGTCTCATTCGATAGCGCCCCAAGGCTTGCCTACTAGAGGATGTATATTAGCGCCAAATCACATACCTGCACGCCTTGATAGAATGGTTGATCGGTGGCAGGATTGTCACACTGCGGCGAAAAAATATACTTCTGGATAGTCGGTGTGAGGACAAAAGGGCCAATTTAATTGCAGGGATGCTAACGTTGTTTCTGAGGGATGTTTATCGACATTTTTATGACATCTTAGTTATCGCTGATAATACGAAATTATACTCAAGAATTTATTTTAATATCAATTTGAATTTTATTAAAATTAGCCGGCTATTATGAATATTATCAATGAAGAAGTTTTAGATGTACTGACACTCTTCAGAATATCGACAAAAATCCGATGTTTGGCTTATGGAAGTCTTAAGCCATAAGATCGAACACCAGGCCATGGCCAGACAAACGGCGTTCCTCCACAATATGCATTTGCCTGCCGGCCAATTGAGCAGACGTTAAGCTAAGATGCTGGCCGGACCACGTTCTCTGCCGGCGACACTAATTTGTTGTGGACAGATACTGCAGGTGCCAACCCACGACCAGGGTTGTCCGCAAAATGAGATTGCGACACGGGAGATCGTCAGAATTTTGAGAAATTGGCTGGGGCGCCAGGATTCGAACCTGGGAATGTCGGTACCAAAAACCGATGCCTTACCACTTGGCGACGCCCCAACAGCCGGAGCGTGCCCGCTGTGCGCGCGGCCTTATAGGACGAGCCGGGAGAAAGCTCAATGCCGACATATCGACTATGCGCGACCGATTCACCAGTTTTGCGATCGTCACTTTGAACGGACCTATTCACCCCACACCGCCATTTCATTGCCGGCCGGATCGACGAAATGGAACCGCCTGCCGCCGGGGAATGAAAAGATCGGCTTGACGATGGTGCCGCCGGCATTTTCGACGGCGCTCAATGTTTCCTCACGTCTTTCGGAATAGAGCACGGGCAGCGGCTTGGCCGGCCCATCTTCGGCATCCGCCTGAAAACCGCCGTCCAGCCCTTCGGCAACGGCTGAATAGGTCGGCCCGTAATCGGTGAACGACCACGAGAAGGCCGCGCTGTAGAAAGCCTTCACCCTGTCCAGCGTTCCGCCCGTCGCCGGCATTTCCAGATAATCGAGCTTTCCGGTCATTCTCATTGTTCTGCCCGGTGTTCTCGTTATGTTCTACAACAAAGCCTTCCAAAAAGCAAGTCTTTTCGGCGCCGCTTTTCATTAATCGATTGTAGAGGCCGGCCGGCTTGGTCGATGCCTTGCCTTTCGCACTGCAGCATCATATCGCTCGATTTGTCAGTATTTCCAATCTCCTGCAACCGGGGAGCAAGCATGACCAAGTGGGTCTACACCTTTGGCGACGGCGCCGCGGAAGGCCGTGCCGGCGACCGCAATCTGCTCGGCGGCAAGGGCGCCAACCTGGCCGAAATGTGCAGCCTGGGCCTGCCGGTGCCGCCGGGCTTCACCATCACCACCGAGCTCTGCAACGCCTATTACGCCAACGGCCACACGTACCCGGCTTCGCTGGAAGCGGACGTTGCGGTCGCGCTCGACCATATCGGTCGGCTGACCGGGCGCCGTTTCGGCGATCCCTCGAAACTGCTTTTGGTGTCGGTTCGCTCAGGTGCGCGCGCCTCGATGCCAGGCATGATGGACACCGTGCTCAATCTCGGCCTGAATGACGAGACGGTCGAAGCCTTGGCCGCCGATTCAGGCGATCCGCGCTTTGCCTATGACAGCTACCGCCGTTTCATCCAGATGTATTCCGATGTCGTCATGGGCCTCGACCATGAGGTGTTCGAGGAAATCCTCGAAGACCAGAAGGGCGGCCTTGGCCATGATCTCGACACCGAGCTGACAGCCATCGAATGGCAAGGCGTGATCGCGCTCTACAAGGCCAAGGTCGAGGAGGAGCTCGGCAAGCCGTTTCCGCAGGATCCGAGCGAGCAGCTCTGGGGCGCCATCGGCGCGGTGTTTTCCAGTTGGATGAACAACCGCGCCATCACCTACCGGCGCCTGCACGACATTCCCGAAAGCTGGGGCACGGCCGTCAACGTCCAGGCCATGGTCTTCGGCAATATGGGCGACACTTCGGCTACCGGCGTCGCCTTCACCCGCAATCCGTCGACCGGCGAAAAGCAGCTTTATGGCGAGTTCCTGGTCAACGCCCAGGGCGAGGATGTCGTTGCCGGCATCCGCACGCCGCAGAACATCACCGAGGCTGCGCGCATTGCCGCCGGCTCCGACAAGCCGTCGCTGCAGAAGCTGATGCCGGACGCCTTCCAGGCTTTCGTCAGCATCTCCGACCGCCTGGAAAAACATTACCGCGACATGCAGGATCTCGAATTCACCATCGAGCGCGGCAAATTGTGGATGCTGCAGACCAGGTCCGGCAAGCGCACGGCCAAAGCGGCGCTGAAGATCGCCGTCGACATGGCCAGGGATGGACTGATTTCGAAGGAGGAGGCCGTCGCCCGCATTGATCCGGCCTCGCTCGACCAGTTGCTGCATCCGACGATTGATCCGAAGGCGGCACGCGACATCATCGGCGTCGGCCTGCCGGCTTCGCCGGGTGCTGCCACCGGCGAGATCGTCTTTTCCTCCAATGACGCCGAGGAGGCGAAGGCGCAAGGCCGCAAGGCGATCCTGGTGCGCATCGAAACCAGCCCCGAGGACATTCACGGCATGCACGCCGCCGAAGGCATCCTGACGACGCGCGGCGGCATGACCAGCCACGCCGCCGTGGTGGCGCGCGGCATGGGCAAGCCTTGCGTTTCGGGTGCGGGCTCGCTGCGCGTCGACTACAAGGCCGGCACGCTGATGGCGATGGGCGCGACCTTCCGCAAGGGCGACATCATCACCATCGATGGCGGCAACGGCCAGGTGCTGAAGGGCGCCGTGCCGATGCTGCAGCCCGAACTCTCTGGCGATTTCGCCGCCATCATGGAATGGGCCGACGGCGCGCGCCGCATGAAGGTGCGCACCAATGCCGAGACGCCGCTCGATGCGCGCATGGCGCGCTCCTTCGGCGCCGAAGGCATCGGGCTTTGCCGCACCGAGCACATGTTCTTCGACGGTGATCGCATCATTGCCATGCGCGAGATGATCCTGGCCGATACGGAAAAGGACCGGCGGACGGCTCTGGCCAAGCTGTTGCCGATGCAGCGCGCGGATTTCCTCGAACTGTTCGAGATCATGGCCGGGCTGCCGGTGACGATCCGCCTGCTCGATCCGCCGCTGCACGAATTCCTGCCCAAGACCGAGGAGGAGGTGGCCGAGGTCGCCGCCGCCATGAACGTGTCGCCGGACAAGCTCAGGCGGCGCACCGAAGCGCTGCACGAGTTCAATCCGATGCTTGGCCATCGCGGTTGCCGGCTTGCCGTCTCCTATCCCGAGATCGCCGAGATGCAGGCGCGCGCCATTTTCGAGGCGGCCATCGAGGCCGGCAGGAAGGCCGGCGCGCTGGTGGTCCCGGAAATCATGGTGCCGCTGGTCGGGCTGGTGAAGGAGCTCGACTTCGTCAAGGCGCGCATCGATGCCGTCGCCAAAAGCGTGATGCAGGAGACGGGCGTCAGGATCGATTATCTCACCGGCACGATGATCGAACTGCCGCGCGCCGCGATCCGCGCCCATGTCATCGCCGAGGCGGCCGAATTCTTCTCCTTCGGCACAAACGATTTGACCCAGACCACCTTCGGCATCTCGCGCGACGACGCGGCCTCGTTCCTCGAGACTTACCGGAAAAAAGGCATCATCGAGCAGGATCCGTTCGTGTCGCTCGACATAGACGGTGTCGGCGAGCTGGTGCGGATGGCGGTCGAAAAGGGCAGGGCAACGCGACCGGACATCAAGCTCGGCATCTGCGGCGAGCATGGCGGCGACCCGGCGTCGATCCATTTCTGCGAAAAGGTCGGCCTCGACTACGTCTCGTGCTCGCCCTACCGGGTGCCGATCGCCAGGCTGGCTGCCGCGCAGGCGGCGGTGCAGGCTGCAAAGAACGGCCGCGGATCAGAGTTGGAGTCCGCCAGCATCTGACCTTACAGATTTGTAACGAAATTCACGCGAACGTGCGCGTGACGGCTCGAAATCCCGACATCGTTTCTGCCCAGTTTCCGGCTCCCGAACCCGCCCCGGTGCCAGAAACAGATGTTGCAGAACCCGCCCACGCACGTCCGCTCGATTCTCATCCTCCAGACGAAATTCATCGGCGACCTTGTCCTCGCCTCCGCGCTCGCCAGTAACTTGCGCCTCCAATATCCAAAGGCCAGGATCGTGTTCCTTTGCGAGGCGAGCTTTGCCAGTTTCCTGGTGGCTCATGGCATCGCCTCGGACGTGGTGCCGTTCCGGCGCGTACGGATGCGTGGCACCCCCCTGGAGCGTGGCAGCGAGCTTTACGCGATGGTGCGCGCTCTGCGCCGGTTCCGGTTTGACCTGAGCATCGACCTGGCCGATTCCAAAACCTCACGCATCATCGTCAGGCTCGTCAATGCCAAGACTCGCGTCGGATACGATCCGCCCGAAAAACCGTTGCGCTGGCTGGAAAGGCAGCCCGCCAACGTCGCAGCCAAGCCGTTTGGCTTTGGTGGTCAGCATTATCTCTACCGCTATCTTTCGCCGCTTGAGGCGCTTGGCGTGGAGTTGCGTGCGCAGGTCCCAACGATTCAGCCACTGCCGTTGGAGACCGCCAGGGCGTTGGCGCTTCTCCACCGGCATCATCTTCGGCGTAACGCCTTCATAGCCGTTCATGCGGGAGCGAGCTTCCGGGGGCGGCAATGGCAGCCGGAACGTTTTGCGCTGGCGATCGACGAGATTTCGCGGCAGACCGGTTTGGACTTCCTGCTTGTCGGCGGCCCCGATGAACGGGCATCTGCCGAGCGCGTCATCGCCAAGGCCGCTTCGCCGATCGTCAACATGGTCGGGGCGCTGTCGCTTGCAACGCTGCTGGCGGTCCTCGGACAGGCACGCCTGTTTCTCGGGAACGAGAGTGGCCCGATGCACATGGCCGCCGCCGCGGGAACGCCGGTTGTCGGCCTCTTCGGCCTGACTGACCCGGCCGTGTGGGGTCCTGTCGGCGTGGCCAAGGTTACGCTGCGGCCCTCCATGCCTTGCGAGTGCATAGCCAAGGACCTGTGCCGCCGGCCCGATCCGAGCAAGGCTTGCTGCGTCTGGCGGCTAGAGGTCAAAGCGGTTGTCGACGCGGTGCGCGCGATCCTTTCACGTACGGTTAAGGACGTGGAGCACGCATTGTGACCTCGCGCTTGCCAAAGGTCAGGCCCGCGGTCAAATTGCCGCTGCCGACTTTTGCAGGGGTATCGTCCCGATTTCCGCCTTGATGCCGGTCTTCGGGTCGCCGCTTCAACTTTGATCTGGCCGACCTGGAAACAATCAATGCGCCTGTTCCAAAAGCATTTTTGCGCCGTTGCGATATCGCTGTGGGCTGTCTCTCCCGGCAACACCCAATTGCTTGTCGAACCGACGCTGCACATCAAGCCCGAAGCAGGCAGCGGCCGCGTCGCGCTGACGTTCGATGCCTGCGGCGGGAAGACCGACACGCGGATTCTCTCGGCGCTGGTGGAAAACAAGATTCCCGCCACCATTTTCGTCACCGGCATCTGGCTCAAGCACAATGCCGCCGCCGTCGAGATCATGCGGGCCCATCCCGAACTGTTTGAATTGGAAAACCATGGCGGCCGCCACGTCCCGGCCGTTGACACGCCGCAAAAGATCTACGGCATTCGCAGTGCCGGCAGCCCGGAGGCCGTGCTGGCCGAGGTCGAATCCGGCGCCGCCGCTCTTGCCGTGACCGGCGAACCGGCGCCGAAATGGTTTCGCGGCGCAACCGCCGAATACAGCCCGTCGGCAATCGCGATGATACGCAAGCTTGGCTTCAAGATCGCCGGATTCTCGATCAACGGCGACGGCGGCTCATTGCTCGGTGCAAAAGAGACCGCCCGGCGCATTGCCGCGGCAAAGGACGGCGACGTCATCATCGCTCACATCAACCAGCCGACCCATGCGGCCGGTGAAGGCGTAGTGCAGGGGCTCCTGGCGCTGAAGGACAAGGGTCTTACCTTCGTGCGGCTCGACGATACCGACGGAGTCGGCAATGAAAGCACCACCGACTGATCAGTCGGGCGTGGCCTCGATGGTCACCTTGTTTGGATAGAACGCGCCGTGATCGCGGATCTCCGCCATCTCGTCGAAGGGCCGCTCATAGGCCCACATCGCATCCCTGCCAGCATCGCCGGCGGGCAGCGCGCTCCAATAGCTGGCATCGCCCTTGTAGGGGCAATGGGTCGAGAGCTCGGTCTTGCCAAGCTGCTTGAAGTCGATGTCGTCGAACGGAATGTAGAAAACAGGGGGGTAGGGCGGTTCGGTCAGCACCTTGACCTTGCTGGACGAGGCGATCACTAGGCCGCCGGCGCGTACCGTCACGGTGCCCTTGTAAGGCTCGATGGTGATCACCTTGCCCGGATTGCGCTGAAAGCCGGGTGCCGGGTTTGCGATCTGGTCCATGTCGGATCTCCTTGCCTCAACCCCAAGATGTGTCTGGCAAGAGCCTTGCGCAAGACCTGCCTGCCACCAGGCGGGCGTCGCCCGCGGGGGGAAGTCTCGCCTCTTTCTTCCGCTTCGCCGAAAACTCAGGCGGCGGCCTGGAATGCGTCCATTAGCCCGGCATAGGCGGCGGCAATGCCGGCCACCGGATTGGTGCTTTTCGCGGTGGTCTCGACCTTCAAAGCACCACCGTTGGTCGGCAAGGTGAGCAACAGGAACTGGCGATTGCCGCCATCGCCGACCGATGCGGCGGCGACGTGCTGGGCTTCGCCCTCGTTCTCGACGCACATCTTGAACAAGAGCGTGCCGCCGACCGCCTCGAGGGCGCCGCCGACGACCTCGACGAATTCATCTTCGGAAACGGTTTTGCCTCCGGGAACCAGACCGGCCGGCGCCACATCGGTCGCCACCAGATCGGCCAGGCTTTCCGCAAGCGTATTTTCCAGGGCTTCGTCGTCGAGCTGCGCGTCCATGCGAACCTCTTTCATTCGCCAATCGCGCCCCACCCATTAATCAACGTTAACGCCGAGCATGGCCGGATTGTGGCGAATTCGGCCTCATTTCGGTCTATGCACCGCTCCAGCGCGGTCATGGCTGGACAATCCGCCGGTTCGTCCCACAATGGCGCAAAAAATCACGGGAGGAACAAGATGCTCGGGCTGATGCAGGAATGGCCGCTGCTTTGCCACAAGCTGATCGATAATGCCGAGCGGCAGCACGGCAGACGCGAGATCGTGTCGCGCTCGATCGAGGGGCCGATCGTGCGCACCACATATGCCGAAATCCATCACCGTGCCCTGAAGGTCGCCGAGCGGCTCGAGCGTGACGGCTTCGGGCTTGGCGACCGCATCGCGACCCTGGCCTGGAACACCGCGCGCCACATCGAGACCTGGTATGGCATCATGGGTGTCGGCGCGATGTATCACACGCTCAACCCGCGGCTCTTTCCCGAGCAGATCACCTGGATCATGAACAATGCCGAGGACAAGGCGATCTTCGTCGACCTGACCTTCCTGCCGCTGCTCGAAAAGATCGCCGGCGCGGTCAAATCGCTGAAGCAGGTTATCGTGCTGACCGACAAGGCGCATTTGCCGGAGACTGCGCTGCCCAAGGTCGTCGCCTATGAAGAATGGCTTGCTGAAGCCGCCGGCAACTTCGCCTGGAAGACATTCGATGAAAACACCGCCGCCGGCATGTGCTACACCTCGGGCACGACGGGCGACCCGAAGGGCGTCCTCTACAGCCATCGTTCGAACGTGCTGCACGCCATGATCGCCGCGATGCCCGACGCCATGGGCCTGTCGTCACGCGATACCATATTGCCGGTCGTGCCGATGTTTCATGCCAACGCCTGGGGCCTTGCCCAGAGCGCGCCGATGATTGGCGCCAAGCTGGTCATGCCCGGCTGCAAGATGGATGGCGCTTCCCTCTACGAGCTGCTCGACACCGAGAAGGTGACCTTCAGCGCCGCCGTGCCGACGGTGTGGATGATGCTCCTTCAGCATCTGGAAGAGACCGGCAAGAAACTTCCCTATCTGCAGAAAGTCGTCATCGGCGGCGCGTCCTGTCCACGTGCGATCACGACGAAGTTCCAGGACAATTACGATGTCCAGGTCGTCCACGCCTGGGGCATGACCGAGATGTCGCCGCTCGGCACGCTATGCACCCTGAAGCCGGATCATGCCGGGCTGAAGGGCGACGCCCGCCTCGAAGTCCAGCAGAAGCAGGGCTTTACGCCGTTCGGCATCGAAATGAAGGTTACGGACGACGACGACAACGAACTGCCATGGGACGGCAAGACCTTCGGCCGGCTCAAGGTCCGCGGGCCGGCCGTCGCGCGCGCCTATTATGGCGGCATCGGATCCGAACAGTTCGATGAACAAGGCTGGTTCGATACCGGTGATATCGCGCATATCGACCCCGGCGGCTACATGCAGATCACCGATCGCGCCAAGGACGTGATCAAGTCGGGCGGCGAATGGATCTCGACCATCGAGCTCGAGAACCTCGCGATCGGCCATCCGGACGTGGCGGAGGCCGCCGCCATCGGCATTCCGCATTCCAAATGGGGCGAGCGGCCTTTGCTCGTGGTCGTCCTCAAGCCGGGCAGGGAGCCGACCAAGACGGACATCCTCGCCTTCATGGACGGCAAGGTGGCGAAGTGGTGGATGCCGGACGACGTCGCCTTTGTCGGCGAAATCCCGCACACCGCTGCCGGCAAGATCCAGAAGATTACCTTGCGGCAGCAGTTCCGGGATTATCACCTGCCGACGGATTGACCGGAGATGCGGCGTCTTTGCGCCTTCAAGCCGCCGCTGAAAGGCACTATGCCTTTGTTCGGGTTGGGGCAGCGCAGAAAACAATGATGGTAATTCCCGAGCGACAAACGTCAAGGGCTGCCGGTTGGTCGCGGCGCACCGGCGCTTTTTCGGCGGTCCTGCTGCTGACGGTTCTCATCGGGCACCGATATGATCTCGTCGAGACGCCGGCTTTCCTGTGGGTGCTCGGCATTGTCGCCTTGCTGGCCGCCTTTGCGCTTTTGTCTGCCGGGTTTGCCTTTGCGCGATTGTGGAATTTTGGTGATCGCGGCGGCCACGATCTGACCGTCGGGGCCTTGCTGGCGCTTCTGGTGCTCATCCCTTACGCCGTCGCGGCCTATTGGGCGGCGATCTATCCCCCGCTGCGCGACATTTCGACGGATTTCGACGATCCGCCAGCGCTCGATATTTCTCTCCGGACAAAGGATATGAACGAGCTTTTACCGCCAACGCCCGGCGAGCAGCGCCTGCAAACCGAAGCTTATCCGCTTGTTACTGGACGCAGCTACACCTTGCCTTTCGATCGCGTTCTGGAGGCGGTCAAAACCGTGCTCGATCGGCGGGGCTGGCAGCTCGCGGCGCCATTTCCCGACGCAGTAGGGCAAAGTGAGGTGACGATCGAGGCGGTGGCCAAGAGCTTCCTGCTTGGCCTTCCCGCCGATGTCGCCATCCGTGTGAGCGACGATGGCGATGCGATCATCGTCGACATGCGCTCGGCCTCGCGTTACGGCCGCCATGATCTTGGCGACAATGCAGCGCGCATCACCGATTTCCTTGCCGAGCTCGACCAGGAAGTCGCCGGCCAGGTGGGCGTGGCGCCGGCGGAGTGATATCCGAGGGGGTACCACTCTACTTTGCCGGCAAAAAAATGCCGTCTATGGCCGGCGCGCCATCGGTGTAGACCAAGC
Source organism: Mesorhizobium sp. M0244 (assembly GCF_040321795.1). Lineage (NCBI taxonomy): Bacteria > Pseudomonadati > Pseudomonadota > Alphaproteobacteria > Hyphomicrobiales > Phyllobacteriaceae > Mesorhizobium > Mesorhizobium sp. M0244. Next base: position 10,050 of record NZ_JAMYSE010000031.1, read on the forward strand.
CACGCGCCACCAGATCTTCCAGATGGGCAAGCACCGACAGGCCGGCGGCGCCGTGCAGACGCGGGTCGGTGTCGCGATAGATCGCCTCCACCATGTCCTTGATCGTCCGGTCACCGCCGTTGATCCGCTCCAGAATCGCCAGTTCGCGCCTCTTGCGATGCGTTTTCAATTCGCGCATGAAGTTGCGCGGTGCGGTTACCGGTCCGCCGTGGCCGGGCAGCAGCAGTCGGTCGTCGCGTTCGATCAGCCGATCGAGCGATGTCATATAGTCAGCCATGGCGCCGTCCGGCGGCGCGACGATGGAAGTCGACCACGCCATGACGTGATCGGCCGAGAAAAGGATGCCGGTTCCTTCCAGCGCGAAGGCCGCATGATTGGCGGTATGGCCGGGCGTCAGCACTGTCCGGATCGCCCAGCCGTCACCGTCGATCATCATGTCGTCCGGCAGCGCGACGTCCGGAAGAAAGTCGGTGTCGGCGTTGGCATCGAGCGGATTGACCTCGCCGGTGCGTAACGGCCGCGCCGGGCGATGCCGGCCCTCCGCCAGAACCGCCGCACCGGTGTGCTGCTTCAGCCGCGCCGCCAGTGGCGAATGGTCGCGATGCGTGTGGCTGACGAAGATATGGCTAACCGGTCTGGTCCCGATCGCTTCGAGCAGCGTTCGAAGGTGCGCGTCGTCGTCCGGACCCGGATCGACTACCGCAAGCGTCTCGCGCCCGACGATGTAACTGTTGGTTCCGTGAAAGGTGAATGGGCCGGGATTCGCGGCAGTGATCCGAAGCACGTCGGGCGCGATGGTTACGCCCTGGCCGTAGAACGGATCGAAGCGTGTATCGAATTTCAGCGCCATGCGAACGTCGCGACCTTTTTTGGGGGGAGGGCAAAACCGATTGCCGCATAGCACGGAAGCCAATATAGGAAAACGCAAGGCCGCGTTCGGCGGCAATCCGGAACGGGGAAGACCATGGCAATTTCAACGACGATGCGTCCGCTCATTTCTCTCGCTCTGGCTGAAAAGGGCGCGGCCCGGCTGGCGGGACAGCTTTTACTGGCGATCGCCGGAACGCTGCTGCTGATCTTGTCGGCCAAGACGAAGGTTATGCTCGGACCGGTCGATATCTCGATGCAGACGCTCGCTGTCTTTCTGATCGCCGCCGCCTTCGGCATGCGCCTAGGCGTCGCCACGCTGGTTCTCTACATGGCCGAGGGTGCATTGGGCATTCCGGTCTTCCAGAGCACGCCCGAAAAGGGCATCGGCATTGCCTACATGCTCGGTTCGACCGGCGGTTATCTAGCCGGCTTCGTGGTCATGGCGGCGATCGTCGGCTGGGCTGCCGACCGTGGCTGGGATCGCCATCCTATCAAGCTCTTCAATGCGATGCTGGTGGCCGAGATCGTCATGATGGCAATGGGCTTTGCCTGGCTCGCGCTGTTGATCGGCCCGGAAAAGTCCTGGCAGTTCGGGGTGGTGCCCTTTATCGTCGGTGATCTGATCAAGGTTGCGCTGGCCGCGAGCCTGGTGCCGGCTGTCTGGTCGCTGCTGAAGCGGTCGTGAACCCGGTCGAGCGGAACTGAAATCGAAAACGGAACTGCACGTTGCATCACTGTCAACATGTTATTGCCTGAACCCCATGACTCGATGGCAACTTGGTCTCCGCGACCACCTGTCGAAATGGTTTTTCGCGGTAGTTGGTGTGGCCGTGCAGGATCTTTCTCGCTGGGGGCAGGCTTGTAGCGCGACGCCATGCAGCGAGCCCGTCACATTAGCTTCAAGTCGACGGACTAAGTACCAGAACCAACGGGCGATTCGTCACGACCAGCGTAACCAAGCACCTACGTATGGAAATAAATTGCTCGACATAGCATCTCAGCCAGCTGAAAAAGAAAGCGGCTCGATGATTATTTAAGCACAGCTAAATTTCTGGACAATGTTTAGGAAATTATTAACCCAACCGCCTTGACTCTAGTGGCTTGGTTGCTTGCTGGTATCCACACACTGCCGTAACCGTTGACCTGAGATCATGCCGCCGACCGCCGAAGGAAGACACGTGAGTAGCGCGGAAAAAATAACGAGCAAGGCAACAACCCTCTCGCCTGAGCCGACCGCCGCGCCGGCAACTCGCTGGTACGCGGCCAGCGTCTTTCCCGGAAAGGAGCATGTCGCCGAGCGGCATCTCCGGATCCAGGGATTTCAGCCGTTTGTGCCTCGCTGCGAGAAAACCGTGCGTCATGCCCGGCGGCTCGAAACCCGGTCGGCGGCGTATTTCCCGGGTTATATGTTCATCGCCCTTGACGTTGCGCTGCAACGTTGGCGCTCGGTCAATGGAACATTCGGTGTGCGTTCCCTCGTCACGCAAGGCGACCGGCCTTTGCCGGTCCCCTCGGGTCTGGTAGAGCGTTTCATTGCATTGACCGGTAAGGACGGGCTGCTTGATTTCAGTGGAGGCCTCGCAGCGGGCGCCTCGGTCCGAATCCTTTCGGGCCCTCTCGCGGAAACGATCGGTCGCCTTGACCGGCTCGATCCAGCCGGAAGAGCCCGGGTTCTGGTTGCCATCATGAATGGCGAAATCCCTGTCGACTTGGATGCCAGGGATCTCGTAGCAATCGCGTAGCCGCAAACATCAAGGCGGCGTCGGGATGTAAATTGTTGTAGGATGCGCTCTCGGGTTTCACCCGGGAGTGCGGTAGCCGTCGTTCGGTGGGGAATAGGCGCTGTCTGGCGAGATCATCTCTTCGGCGCTGATTGGGAGTACGCGGTATGCGAATAACAATGATTGGTGCCGGCTATGTAGGGCTCGTCTCGGGCGCCTGTTTCGCCGACTTTGGCCATCAGGTCTGCTGCGTCGACCGGGATGCGGAAAAGCTTGCCATGCTCAAACTCGGCAAGATACCGATCTACGAGCCGGGGCTCGACGATCTCGTCACGACCAACACCCTGCAAGGCCGCTTGCGTTTCGACGACAATCTGGCGGATGCGGTTTCTCAATCGGATGTAGTCTTCATCGCCGTGGGGACGCCGTCGCGGCGTGGCGACGGGCATGCCGATCTGTCCTTCGTATATGATGCGGCCGCCGAAGTTGGTCGCGCACTCAAGGGGTTTACGGTCGTGGTGACGAAATCGACCGTCCCCGTCGGTACCGGCGATGAGGTGGAACGAATCATCCGCGAGCAAAATCCCGCTGCCGATTTTGCGGTGGTTTCCAATCCGGAGTTTCTTCGCGAAGGATCGGCGATCGAGGACTTCAAGCGGCCCGACCGCATCATTGTCGGGACTGACGCCGAAAGGGCCAAGGCTGTCATGGGCGAGATCTACCGGCCGCTCTCGCTGAATGCGGCGCCGATATTCTATACGAGCCGACGTACGGCGGAACTCACCAAATATGCTGGCAACGCGTTTCTGGCGATGAAGATCACCTTCATCAACGAAATTGCCGATCTCTGCGAACGGCTGGGGGCCGATGTGCAGGATGTCGCGCGCGGCATCGGCATGGACAATCGCATCGGCGCAAAGTTTCTTCACGCCGGGCCGGGTTATGGCGGTTCCTGTTTCCCGAAAGATACGCTGGCGCTGGTCAAGACCGCGCAGGACGCGGCAAGCCCCGTGCGGCTTATTGAAACGACGGTCTCGATAAACGAGCAGCGCAAACGGGCGATGGCTCGCAAGGTGATCGAGGCCTGCGGCGGCTCGGTTCGCGGCAAGACCATCGGTATCCTCGGCCTTACGTTCAAGCCAAACACCGACGATATGCGCGATGCCCCTTCATTGGCCATCATTCAGGCGCTCAAGGATGCCGGCGCTTCGATCAAGGCCTATGATCCGGTCGGCATGGAGCAGGCGCGCAAGATGATCGAGGGCATTGAATTTGGGGAAAGCGCCTACGCCGTGGCCGAGGGCTCGCATGCGATCGTCATCGTCACCGAGTGGAACGCGTTTCGGTCATTGGATCTGAAGCGGCTCCGTGCACTCATGGCGACGCCGGTTATGGTTGATCTGCGAAACGTCTACCGCGGCGAGGACGTAGTGAAGGAAGGCATAGCCTATTCGAGCGTTGGCCGAGAGCGGCATCCTGTGCAGTGAACCTCGGCGAGGGCCTCCTGGAGTTCGAATCGCCAGGGTTAAACGTCCTGCAGAGAACAATGGAAGCAGCCAGAACGCATTTAGAAGAGACTTGGACTCAGTAGTCCCACAAGAGAGCATTTTACTTGAATATAGTTATGATGAATCGGCCAAGACAGCGGCACCTCGTGCACAGGATCAGGTTTCAACTCCTGGGCGGTTTGGCCTTTGCAATCTTGCTTCCTGTGCTGGTCAGAATTTCATTTGACCCGTCAATTCTATATTATGCAAATCTACAGATTACGATCTTTGCAGGTATTGTCGCGCATACTATAGGTTATTTCGCCTTTCGGCGGGTAGGTAATTTCCCGGGTATCGCGGCTTCGGGCTACATATTTCCGACATTTGCATTGTCTTACGGGTTTGTTTATTTGGCGATTTTCCTGCTTCGGATCGAGTATAGTGGGTTCCAAGCGGCCAGCAGCTTGACCTTGTCAATTCTCTGGTACTTTGTCTTGACCATCGTAAGCCGACGCCTTGACCCTTACAGTCTTGCTGTGGTTCCAGGCGGCGCCGTGGGTCGTCTTGCGGCGATAAAGGGGGTCAACTGGCATTGGCTTGTCTCTCCCGACATGATCATTGAGCGCGCCAACGGCGTTGTTGCCGACCTGCGTGCCGATTTGTCCGACGATTGGGAGCGCTACATCGCCGATCAGGCGCTCGCGGGAGTTCCGGTCTACCATGTCAAGCAGATCGGCGAGTCGCTGACCGGTCGCGTCGAAATCGAGCATTTATCCGAAAACACCCTGGGCTCGCTCAATCCCAACCAGGCCTATATCAAGATCAAACAGGCGGTCGACTGGGTCTGTGCGCTGTTGGCGCTGATTGTGCTGGCGCCCTTCCTGTCGCTGATCGCGCTGATGATCAGGCTGGAATCTCCTGGACCCGCCATATTTCGCCAGGAGCGCTTGGGCTTTGGCGGAAAATCATTCACGGTCTACAAGTTCCGGACAATGACCGTCAGCTCACCTGAGGCGGAAAACCTTCGCAGCCTCGCCGTCACAAGGCCGGGTGATAGCAGGGTTACCCGGATCGGCCGCTTCCTTCGGAGAAGCAGAATCGACGAACTGCCGCAACTGATAAATATCGTTCGTTCGGAAATGAGCTGGATCGGGCCTCGCCCTGAGGCGACAGTGTTGTCTTCCCATTATTCGGTGGCGTTGCCATTCTATCGCTACCGAAATATCGTTCGTCCTGGAATTTCCGGATGGGCTCAGGTAAATCAAGGATATGTGTCGGATGATGACGATGAAATCGAGAAGCTGCACTATGATTTCTATTACATCAAGAACTTCTCTCCATGGCTTGATTTCGTTATCGTGTTGAGAACGCTAAAGACTCTGCTAAGTGGGTTCGGATCTCGATAGAGACCGTATTGAATTTCACGTTCATCAGAAATCATCTGTCAAATGCAACGCCGGGATAGTTCTGGTGAGTGTGTTCTGAAGCTGCCGAAGGATATCAAATGAGCCGAAAAACCGCGCTAATTACAGGCATCACCGGCCAGGATGGTGCTTATCTCGCCGACCTCCTGCTCGCCAAAGGATACGCAGTCCACGGCATCAAGCGGCGGTCGTCGTCGTTCAATACAGGCCGTATCGATCACCTCTATCAAGATCCGCATGAATCCGGCGTCAATTTTTCACTTCACTATGGCGACATGACTGATGCGACGAACCTGATCCGCATAATCCAGGAAGTGCAGCCGGACGAGATCTACAATCTCGCGGCACAATCGCATGTCCAGGTGAGCTTCGAGACCGCGGAATATACGGCGAATGCCGACGCGATCGGAACATTGCGCCTTCTGGAAGCCATCCGGCTGCTTGGCCTGACAAAAAAGACGCGTTTCTATCAGGCATCGACTTCCGAGCTCTATGGCAAGGTGCAGGAGGTTCCACAGAAGGAGACGACGCCCTTTTATCCTCGCTCGCCCTATGCGGCCGCAAAGATCTATGGCTACTGGATCACGGTGAACTACCGCGAAGCCTATGGCATGCACGCCTCAAACGGAATTCTGTTCAACCATGAAAGCCCAATGCGCGGCGAGACATTCGTGACCCGCAAGATCACTCGAGCCGCCGCTGCCATCAGCCTCGGCCTTCAAGACAAGCTCTATCTCGGCAACCTTTCTGCCGAGCGCGATTGGGGACATGCGCGCGACTATGTCGAGGGTATGTGGAGGATTCTCCAGCAGGAAACCCCGGACGACTATGTGCTGGCCACAGGGGTCAAGAATTCCGTTCGAAAGTTTGTCGAACTCGCCTTCGCCGAGGTTGGGGTCCGCATTCAGTGGAACGGTTCGGGCGTCGCCGAAAAGGGCGTCGATACCAAGTCCGGCAAGATATTGGTCGAGGTCGATCCACGCTACTTCAGGCCCACCGAGGTCGACCTGCTGCTCGGTGATCCTTCGAAGGCGGAGCGGGTCCTCGGCTGGAAGGCGACGACGTCGCTTGATGAGATGGTGCGCGAGATGGTTCAGTCCGACCTCAAGGTGGTGGCGCGCGAATACGAGCATCGCCGGCTTGACGAAGAGCACAACCGCAAGGCGGCTCAGTAGCTGCGAAAAGTCCCGGGAACATGAAGATTTCCGTTCTAACGGTCTGCTGGAACTCGGCCGCAACAATCCGTCATACGCTCGACAGTTTCTTTGCCCAGGATCACCAGGACAAGGAACTGATCGTCATCGACGGAGCCTCGACCGACGAAACGCTCGCGATTGTCCGCTCCTATGCCGGGCAAGGACTACAGATCATCAGCGAGCCCGACCGCGGCATGTACGACGCGCTGAACAAGGGGCTTGCACTTTGCACGGGTGAGGCAATCGGGGCCCTTAACGCGGACGACGCGTTTCATGACGCTTCCGTGCTCGGCAAGATCAGCGAGGCGCTTGCCGAAAACGACATTGCCCACGGTCACCTTGACTTCGTCGATAGTCACGAAAGCAAGCGGGTGGTCCGCCGGTGGCGGGCAGAGCCGCGACCTCATGATGGGTTCCGTTCCGGCTGGATGCCTGCCCACCCCACCTTCTACGTTCGGCGCGCTGTTGCGGAAAAAATCGGCCCGTTTGATTTGACGCTCAAAGTTTCCTCCGACTACGACTGGATGCTGAGGGCCGTCGAGCTCCATGGATTCAGGATCACTACAATCGATCAGGTCCTCGTTGACATGATGACGGGAGGGGCCAGCACCAAGAGCTTCCGTTCCCATATCGGACATAATCTGGAAGCGCTGCGCTCCCGACGCCGATGGCTCGGATCAGGTCCGGTCGATTACGCGCTTGTTGCAAAGCCGGCGCGGAAGTTGGGACAGTTTCTGCCGAAACAAACCCGCAAGTCGAAGGGATAGAGAGCTGGCGCTGGTCGATAACTGTCGCGTTGCATCGGACGCTGTGAAGCGGGACGCTGCGCCGTGAACTACAGCAAGCCGTTCGATGCAGACCCCGAAAGTGCAGCAGAGCCTCGTCGCCGAGATATGGGAACCATATATGTGAAATCGGGTTCGGGACACAGGCAGTCGTATGCTGATCTGTTGGGGCCGGCTTTGGGCCTGTCTCCTGCAATGGGGCCAATGTCACGGGCGCTCAAAAAAAGACTGCTAGCGGCTGATCGTCTCTTTTTTGCTACCCTTGACGATGACTTGGTTTCTTTTGTCTCGATAGCTCTCCGTCGGGCGGCTCTCGGAAGGGCGACTGTTGCATTGTTTTTAGGACCGCAGTCCTGCTTCGGACCCTTCAACCTCAAGCGGCTTCTCAAGAAAAGCATTTTTGTTTTTCTGAGGCGTGTGCCAAAGGTCACGGTCGCGAGTATCATACCTCTCAGTCTGGCTCCGGAATACGGCACCGTTGTCGATGTCGGGCTTCATGATCCGCAGTGGTGGGACATGCACGATGGTTACATCCTGAGGCAACCCGGCGATACGCCGGTGGCGACTGAAGTCCGCCACTTGGCTGGTGGTCGGCCGATTGTCTGCTGGCTTGGTGCTGCGTCGGTGCACAAAGGTTTTGCCTTCATGGTTGCAATTATCGAGGCCAACCCGGCTATCGCCAAACGGCTATGTTTCGTAACCGCTGGGACGGCGAACTCGGAGCAGGCATTGGTTTCCCGGTTTAAGTCGATGGGAGGAATTCATATTGACCGGCGGCTCACCGATGCCGAGTGGGAAAGCCTGTACGGTGTCGCCGACGCAGTGTGGGCCTGCTACGATCCAAGATACGACCAAGCGTCGGGCGTTTTTGGCCGGGCGCTGCAATTTGGCGTTCCCGCGATCGTGCGTCGTGGCTCCTTGATCCATACGGCAGCTCAAAAGTTCGGCGCTCCGGTCCATGCGATCGATTTTGGCGACTGTAACGGAGCTGCAACTGAGCTAAATAAGATCGCCAAGGCAGACCGGGGAACGGCGGCAACAGAAGAACGTGAGATTAGGATCCGGTCGTGGCGCAATGATTTCATCTCATCCACAATGCGCGCATTGAGAGGGTCAAAACATGCCGACGCCGAACTCTGCGAGGGGGCGGCGTGAACACGCCTGATACCCGATCTCACAACCCGGACCGGGACATTGTGGCTGCTCATACATGGTGAAGAAAGTATTGTATTTTCATCACGCGACCGCGCTGGGGGTGCGCCGAAGAGTTTGGCATTGTTGATAAAGTCACTGGATCGCAAAGAATTCTCGCCAATAGTGGCGATGCCGCTTCGCCCCGGGAATTCCGGCGTCCGTCAATTAGTCGAAGGTGCCGGCGCCGAGGTAATCGAGGAAAGGGACATGCGAACTTTCCATGGATCGACAGTCGCGCCCTGCAGGGTTAGCGCCACCGCCACTCCGGGATGGCGACGGCATTGCAGGCGAGGTTGCTTAGTGAAGTCATTCAAATCGCCTGTTGCCTTGACAGGGGTGTACCCCGCACATGCCAGATCTCTGTCGGAGAGCGGCATGCGATTCAAAACAATCCATCCGGAATACTTAGGAAGACAGGCCGATGAGCAAATTTTCGGTTAGCGTCATTATTCCAACTTTTAAGCGGATTCCAATGCTTCGTAGAGCGTTGAGAGGCGTTTCGGAGCAATCCTCCAGACCTGATGAGGTGCTAGTGATTGTCTCCGATCCAGATGAGTATGATGAGATTTTTCGCCTCGATGAGGTCGCAAAAAACGATACCGTTCGTGTCATTTCCTGCTCCAAACGACTGAAAGGTGGTGAAGCAAGGAATATTGGCATTAAGCAGGCGTCCGGAGAAATTATCTTTTTTCTTGATGATGACGACCACTGGTTACCAAATAAGATCGAACGACATTTAGCTGCACACTCTGCCGATAGGGGTATCGGCATAGTCTATTCGGGCGCGATTGTACGTCACGACAGCGGTAAAAGGAAAGATACTTTTGCCTTTGGCCGACCAGTACCGGAAAACGTCCTGACGGCAATGTCGGAAGGCTCTTTTGCCCCGTATACCGCAAGCGCTGTCTCTGCAAGAAAGGCTTGCCTGGACGCAGTGGATGGATTCGACCCGGATCTGTCCAGTTTTCAAGACTGGGATCTTTGGTTTCGGATGGCCATGAACGAAGTTAAGTTCTTTAGCATTCGTGAACCTTTGAATATTTACACGGTCCATGGAGGGTATAGCGTCTCCAAGGATGCGGATACACGAATGCGTGGGTTGAGACAAGTTACTGAAAAGTACAGAGAAAAAATTAACATAGAGAACTTCTATAGGAAGCACATCGCATTGATAGCATACAAGGAACTTTCAGATCTTGTGCGGAAGAAGAATAGATTTGACTTTGCTAAGTCATATCTTGACCATGTCAAGAACGGTAGAATTGACCCTCTGGGGGTGCTTTCAATGAGGATATTTGCCAAGCTCGTATTCTCTGCGTTCCGCCCTCAATACCTCCGGCCTCGCGACTAGCTGAGCTATGGCTAGCGAATGGGACCAGCGCCTGGGCAGAGAGTGCGAACGTTGACACTGATCCCTCCAGCCTCCGACGGGGCATTGTCCAGTCAGCATCTGACGCGCGATCTCGGGAGACGCACGGCATCTGGAGGGATCATAGCCCTCTGCGCCCAGGCTTTGATTCTTCTCACACAGTTCGGCTACATGGCGCTGATGGCGCGCTTACTCAAACCCGATGACTTCGGTCTGGTGGCCATGGCGGCGTCTGCTACTGCGTTTGTCGGAGTCTTCGCCGACTTGGGTCTGTCGATGGTGACCATCCAGCGCAAGGAGGTTGATCATGACACCGTCAGCGCCTTATTTTTCGTCAATCTTGGCGTCGGCTTCGCTCTCATGCCGCTGGCATGGCTGACGGCGCCGGTCGCAAGCTGGCTTTTCAATGATCCCCGCGTTTTTCACCTTATCCTGGTTCTGGCGATCGCCATCCCGATCACTGCGGCCGGTGCGCAGCACAAGGCGCTATTGATCCGTAACATGCGTTGGGTGTCTTTGCATGGTGTGAATCTTGGCAGTCTGTTGTGTGGATTTGCTGTTGGTATTGCAATGGCATGGGGCTGGGACTTCAAATACTGGTCGCTCGCTGCGGCAACGCTCACCACGGCTCTTGTTGGCACGGTTGGCCAGTGGATGCTGTCACCCTGGCGTCCGACCAAGGTCGCCAATTGGAAGAATGCACGATCGGCCATTAATTTTGGGATCAATTACAGCGGATCCCAGTTCACAAACTATATTAACCGCCAATCTGATAACGTGCTGATCGGCTGGAAATCCGGTCCCGGCGAACTCGGATTCTACACCCGCGCCTACTCACTGTTCATGTTGCCGATAACGCTCGTCAGCGGGCCAATCGGCTCGGTTATTATTCCGATGCTGAGCCGGCTTCAAACGCATCCCGACAAGTGGGCCAAAACCTATCTCAGTGCCATGCGGCTTACACTCATGGTGAACACAATATTGTGTATTCTGATCACGATCAATGCACAAGAAATCGTAACGCTTGTTTATGGAGAAAGCTGGTCCAAGTCTGGGGTTATTTTGATGATACTGTCGCTTTCTCTTATCACGAGTATTTCCGGTCAATTTGGTGGGTGGGCGCTGATCTCTCTCGGTCGAGCCCGCGAGCTATTCGTATTTTCTATCTTCTCATCGCTCATTCGCTTTGCGGCCTTCTTATTTGCCATTCAATGGGGAGCCTCCGGAGTTGCTCTTGGATGGTCTATCACGTCTTGGGTATTTACGCCAATGCTTTGGTTTTATGCAACTAGAAATACAGAGCTGAGATTTACGGATCTTGTGAAAGCAGCGGCGCCCTTCTTCTTTGCTTACATTGTGGCCTTTTGTTTATTTCATGTTGGGAATTTGGTCGGAGTTTCATTTAAAATTCTGCCTCTGCAGGCTGGAGGAAATCTTATGTTAAAGTCGACCATCGCGATACTAATCTATGCAATTTTTGTTGTTGCTCCGTATCGTTTCGCCGGTTCCATGTTAGGGGACATGCGGCTCTTTCTGGACAAAGATGTACACTCAGGGGACCTAAAGCGTTGAAAATTGTCATAGAAACCACGGTTGTTTTGAACGGCGGAGACGCCGCGATCCAAGTCGTGACAAAGCACATTCTTACGGCCGCGTTGCGTGGCAGTGCTTTGTCCATCGTCGATATTCTCAAAAACAGATTTGCACCGATGGAGTCGCAGCTGGAGGCGGTGTGCTCATGATCGCGGTTGTTTCCCAGTTCTTCAATATCCCTTCTGAGACATTCATTCGAGATCATGTTCGCTATCTTTCGCCTGGCAAGACCGTGCTCATCTGCCAGAACCCTGATGGTGCCGATCAGTTCGGTTATCCGGTTCTTTCCGGGATTCCGGGGTCATCACCGTTTGGCCGATTACCCAGCCGCATTGCCAGTCGGGCGCACCTAGTCTGGCTTGCGTATATCCGTGAGGGAATCTCCAGGAGCAACGAGGACAGAGTTGTCGAATTTTTTAAGACCCACAACGTGGACGCCGTCCTTGTCGAGTATCTGACGATGGGTGCACTGCTTGGTCGCGCTTGTCGCCGCGCCGGCGTGCGATTATACGCCCACGCCCATGGCGCGGATTCTACCGTGATGCCTAGGAAGCATTTGTGGCGACGTCGCTACCGGCATCTCTTCGCCAGCGCCGACGGCATCATCACGCCATCGCGTTTCATCGCCGATCGTCTGGCTCAAATCGGCTGTCCCCATGAGAAACTGCACGTCAGCCCATGCGGAATTTTGCCCGAGCGCTTCACACCATCGACGCGTGAAAGCGGTCGGCTCCTTGTGGTCGGGCGGTTTGTTGAAAAGAAATCACCGCACCTCGCCATCGAGGCGTTCGTCCGGATCGCTTCGAGGTTTCCCGAGGCACGGCTAGATTTGGTTGGGGATGGGCCTCTCATGGCGCGATGTAAGGCATTGGTGGGGCAGGAGAACCTGTCGGACCGTGTTATTTTTCACGGCTATCGAAGCACAGAGTTTGTTCAGGGCATGATGCAGAACGCTGCAATCTTCGTGCAGCATTCGGTAACGGCCCGAAATGGAGATATGGAAGGCCTGCCGGTATCGATCCTGGAGGCAATGGCGAGCGCACTTCCCGTTGTAGCGACACGTCACAGCGGCATTCCGGAGGCCGTTGTCGATGGTGAAACCGGCATACTTGTGGAAGAACACGATATCGAAAGCATGGCAGAGGCGATGGCTGGTCTCCTGGCAGAGCCTCACCGTGCTGCGAAGATGGGGGATGCCGGGCGGCAGCATGTGCTGGACCATTTCACGCAACGGCATACTCGCGATCGCCTTCGATATGCCATGGTGCTGCCGACCATGGCGGAACCTCTCGACTTCGCTGAGGACCGGGTTCAATGAAGAATGCCGACCAGTGGACGCTCGCTAAGTTCGAACGGACGAGTAAGGATAACGGACGAGTAAGGATGTTTGGCACTCGAGCCGCAAGGAGGTATCGGCGAGCATGCCGATGGGGCATCTTCTAGTAGCTGAAAAAGTGTCAGCCCACCGTCTTCGGGGGGCTAAAAATGCCCGACCGCCGAATACTGTGCCTCCAACCAGTGTCGTCGATAGCTGTCAGGCTCGATTTCATCAGCCGCGCAGAAAAAAGACGCAAACGCTCCGTTTCATTCTTGACCGGCATTCAGAAATCGAGTTGCCGAGGCGCCAATTTCATTGGTTGCCGCTAGATGGACTAGTCTCATGACCCAGAGAGCCAACACTCGCTACGACGCATCCGCCGATTTCGATCGAGTTGGCCGCCGATTTGCGCCTTTGAGAAATTATGTTGACCGGCGCATTTTGTTCTCGCCTGCGACGGCCTTCGCTCTTGCGATTTGTGGGATATATGCTTTTTCCGGTTTGGTAAACAAGTTTGACCCAGAAGGCAGTACCGGGTCGATCTTGGTAAGAGTAGCCATTGTTCTGGTAACCGGAGCCTCATTTGCACTTATGCCGGCAAAGTTGAGGTCCTCAACGGCAGCTCTTCTTCCGATGAAGATCTTTTTCGTATTCTACTTATGTAGACTCATCGAGAATGTTTACATCTCTTCGATAGACATATCGCCTGGTCCCGGGATGATTTTTAGCGTTTTCCTGGTAACCACTGTCGGCGTTACACTTCTTATCGCATCGATGGACATGGCGATAAGAAATACAGACCTTATTTTCGTGATGAATATTCTTTGCGTTATATTTTTAGTCGGGCTTTACCTGAACCGGGATATGCTGTTTGCAAGCCAGGGCGAAAGGATGTCTCTCGATAAAATAAACCCGATCGCGATGGGGCATACGGCTTTTGCTTTTTTGATATATTTTTTCCTTGTCGTGGGAAAAACAAAAAAACTGACAATCCAGTCGATAATACTCGGTCCTTTGCTATTGTTGGTCGTTGTGTTTTCCAAGTCGCGTGGTGCATATATTGCTGGCGCGGGGTCTCTAGTGGTCTACATACTGTTGCTTAGAGGCTCAAAAAGAGTGTTCGCGATATTGGGAGCACTGGTGGTTGCCATGGTAATTGTGGCGAGCAGCGGTGTGGAACTAATTGATGTTGTCATTGCGAGGCTTCAGACGATCAATGTGGATGCCGATCAATCCACAATGATACGCAGCCAACTATACGCTGGAGCATGGAGGCAGTTTCAAGAAGACCCTTTGTTTGGGCGTTACGTTGTCGAGATGCAGTTCAATTATTATCCTCATAACATTTACCTTGAATCCCTTATGTCGGTGGGGGCGTTTGGATCATTGCCGTTCGCAGCTCACATAATTTTGGCACTCAGATCGACGGTCGGAATTATTCGGTCCGGCAAATTCCCGCTTGCTGCAGTGCTGGCTGCCGTCATATTCATCAGGGAAGCGATCGCCGGCGTTGCAAGCGGCAGCCTATGGGGAAATTCAGTCTTCTGGGTCACCTCCGCTCTGACAATATCGTTTTGGTATGGATATCAGGGATTTCTCGCCAAAACCCGTAATGCGGAGATTCGGGCTTACTAGGGTCGAGTGTCCCCCCCCCCGCGACCGGTATACTGGCAGTGGACCTTAAAGCCCAATGTTCCATGGGCACTAGCGTTAGACTCGTGCTCCAGATGATCGACCTCCGCCCCGAATGGCTGCAAGCACTCGCGTTCGGCGCCCGCAGGCCCGCCACCTAGTCGCTGATGGCGGATCGTTATCAGCGCTCCACAACTCCGAGACCAAACTCCAACAGGAACCAGCCATGCGTATTTTTCAAAATTCCGGGATCTCGCCAACCTATCGGGCCAGACTCACTGGCCTTGTGGCGGGAGTTCGGGGATTCGAGCCGCAGAGAGAAGTGTTTTTGAAAGACCGCTACGGGGCATCGCATATCCTGTTGCCGGCACTCGCCGGCAGCCCTGAAGCCTTTTTCACGAACGGAGACGACGAATCGCTGCAGCGTGCATGGGCGCTCGAAAACGGGTTGCGCGAGGACGCTTCGCTGGCCGATATCCTTCTTGCCCAGATCGAGAATCACAAGACCGATGTCTTCTATAATCTTGATCCATTTCGTTACGATGCCTCTTTCGTGCGCCGGCTGCCGGGGCATGTGAAGCGAAAGATTGCCTGGCGCGCTGCACCCGGCAGGATTGATTTTTCGGGGTATGATCTCGTCGTTTGCAATTTCCCGTCGATGCGAAAGCTTTGGGAAGAACAGGGCGCCAGGACCGATCACTTTTTTCCCGCTCACGATCCGGAGCTCGATAGCGTGGCCGCAAATCGGAACAGGGATGTCGATGTCCTTTTCTTCGGCGGTTACAGTCGTCATCACCAGCGCCGCAGGCAGATTTTGGAAGCGGTCGCAAGTCTATCCAGCCGCCGCCGCGTCGTCTTCCATCTCGATCTCTCGCGCTATACGCCGCTCGCCGAAACGCCGCTTGGCTGGTTCGGTCCCCTCCGTGCGGTGCGCCGCCCGCGCACAATCCGCAGTGTCAGCGCGCCTCCGGTATTCGGTCGGGCCATGTATGCCGAACTCGGAAGAGCCAAGATCGTAGTCAACGCCTCAATCGATATGGCGGGTCCGGACCGAGGTAACATGCGCTGTTTCGAGACGATGGGCGCTGGCGCTTTGCTGGTGTCCGACTCCGGCAACTATCCCGCACCGATGCGCGACGGGGAAACCATGGTGGTCTACGAGCACCCGCAGGACACAGTGAAAACAATCGAACGTCGGCTGGACGACGCAAGCTGGGACAGCATCGGTTGGGCCGGCAATCGCGCGATCCGTGAGGAATACAGCAAGAAACGCCAGTTTGAGCGGTTTCTCGAATTAGTATAACGAATTATCAGACCGGGCTTTCTGTCCGATCGAATGCGCTCACCGAGCTTTGTAGCCATACAAGTCTGATTTAAGGTATCTTACCTTCTTCTCGAAGGAATTTCAGGGTGGCCTGCCACCATTCCTCTCTTTCGTCCCATTTTGCAGGCCCATCGCGTGGACCGCCACGCATCGAGCCCCAGACCACGATGCCGTCCGCCAATCTCCTGCAAGTGGCTAGCTGGAGATACCAGAAATCGCCCGGCAGAAAGGCGAGCGTCTTGTGAAACTGCGGCCAAAGGAAGCAGTACACCGGCTTTCCCTGTGAGATTCTTCGTGCTTCCTCGATGTTGGATTGGGCATAGGCCCCCCACGCGTCCTTGTCGCCGTAAAATGTATAGAGGGAGGGGAAGAGCGCATCGACATAAGGGACGAGAGAGGACGCAACAACGGTGTTTTGCTGTTGCCAGTCGTCCAGCGCCGCAGGCCCATTGTGGCCGATCGCTCTCCAATGATCCCGGATCGGCAAAACACTATAGAGCCCAATCTTGACGTTCGGGTCCGCTTTTTTGAACGCGCCGAGCGTCTTCTGGTATTTCGCGAGGGACGATGCCTGATCTGGACCTTCCAACGGCCAGCTTTCGATGTCGATATTGAGGTATTCATTGCTCCTCGGCAAAGCCAGCGCTCGCCGGACCTGGCCGGCATCAGGAACATCCGGTCCGAGAACATGAGGGTCGGCAATTGTAAGGTGTTCGAAACCAAACGCCTGGAAATTAGGCCCGCCGATGAACCGTATAGCCTCGAAAAGCTTGAACGGAGCGCGCGTCTGCGACGTCGCGGGCACTACGCCAGCCAAAAGGCACATCACACAAAATACTGTCTGGAAAAACATGACGTTCGATATCCGGCGTCGCCAATTGGCGAATTTTTGCGCGGCCGAAATTTGCACGATTTGAATTCCTTATAAGCTGAACTTGACGAGTCGAGAAACGGTAGCGTAGCTGGGAGCTTCGGACAACGTCCTGACGGAAGCGTGATCGACGCGCAGCTGCAAGGTGATAGAGGCGGGGCCGTGCTTCTTGCGGAGGTCGGGTCATCCCTCTGGAAAAATGGACCGGCGAAGCATGAAAGCCTATGACCAAAGGCGCTGTCGGGCTCGTCAAGCTGCCTTGCGACGCCTGGTGTGGGCGAATCCGACAAATCTGACGGGGAGATCCAGATCGTCTTGACCAAGAATCCAGCCTACGCAATTGTTGCTGGAAATCCCGCCCAGGAGAGCCGGCAGACGGGTTTTCCTCATGCCTGAAACGGTCATGACCTGGGAAGACGCCGTTCGCTGGTGCATGAGCGAGCCGTCGATGAAAGAACTCGCACGCGCCGCTTATTTCGATGATCCGGTCGTCGCTGCGCGGCGTTATCACGAAAGTGCGGAGTTTCAGGCGGTTCGCAGCATGATCCCGCGCAAGGCGGGCCGAGCTCTCGATCTCGGCGCTGGCAACGGCATCCTCTCTTATGCCCTGGCGCGCGAGGGCTGGTCGGTAACCGCCGTAGAGCCCGATCCCAGCGCGCTTGTCGGTGCCGCTGCAATCCGGACGCTTGCCGAAAAGACAGGCACGCACATCGATGTGATCGAAGCGTTCGGCGAGGCTATCCCATTGAGCGCCGCGGGCTATGATCTGGTCGTTGCCAGGCAAGTGCTGCATCATGCGCATGACCTTCCGGCGTTCTGCCGCGAAGTTGCTCGTCTCTCACGCGAAGGCGCGAGGTTCCTGTCCTTGCGCGACCATGTGATATCCGGGCCGAAACAGCTGGAACCGTTTCTGCGCACTCATCCACTTCATCATCTCTACGGCGGAGAGAATGCCTTCACGCTCGCGGCTTACCGCGCCGCATTGCAGGGGGCAGGGCTGACGATCGACCGCGAAATGAACTCTTTCCAATCGGTTGTAAACTATGACCCGATGATGGCATCCGAAATTCGCGAGCGGCTCGCCGGAGTCTTCGGCCCGCTGTCGGGGGCCGTCCGCCTGGCCCTGTCCCCTCTGCCCTTCGGTGCGGTTGCCGGAGTAGCAGCCCTGCTTGATCGCAGGCCTGGGCGCCTGGTGTCATTCCTTTGCCATAAGCAAGGGAAGGGCTGATTTGGTCGCGCAACTGAAAGAGGCAAAGCCTGTCTGGGTGACTGGAGCCGGCGGCTTCATTGGCCTGCACCTGTCGCGATTTCTTGCCCAGGATGGCCATCATGTCCTCGGCTTCGGCCGAAGCGAAGCGCCTGGGTTCGCGGCGGCCACTGCCGGCGTATTCTTTTCGGGCGGCGTGACTGCAGAAACGATGGACGCGGCCTGGACCGGATATGGCCGTCCGGCCGCCGTATATCATCTGGCAGGCGGCTCTACGGTCGGCCAGTCGATTGCTGATCCCCTGAGGGATTTTGAACAAAGCGTCGTGTCCGCGGCTTGCGTCCTCGATTTCCTGCGTCGTCACGCACCCGATGCCCGCGTCGTTCTGGCATCCTCCGCTGCCGTCTATGGCGGCGGCCATTTCGGCCCGATCAGGGTCGATGCCGCACTCGATCCATACTCACCCTATGGCCATCACAAGCGCATGGTGGAGGAACTGGGCCGATCATTTAGTAGCGCATACGGTCAGCCGATCTCGGTGGCCCGGCTTTTCTCGGTCTATGGCGAGGGACTGCGCAAGCAGCTGCTCTGGGACCTCTGCGGCAGGCTCGCGGCAGGCGAAACCGACATTGTGCTTGGTGGTACTGGTGCGGAAATGCGGGACTGGCACCATGTCTCGGATGTCGTGCGATTGATCCATCGCGTGTTGCCTGCCAATGCAGCGCGCTTCGCGGTCTATAATGTCGGCGCCGGCGCCGCTGCGTCCGTCAGGACAATTGCCGGTATGGTTTTGGAAGCCTGGGGAGGCAAGCATCGCCTCTCGTTTTCAGGAGAGTCCCGGCGAGGCGATCCTGTCAACCTGATCTCCGATCCATCCGGCGTCCCGGAAGGGTTTCGGTTGCAGGTGCTGCCCAGCAAGGGCATTGCGGGATATGTCGATTGGTACCGCGCCGAAATTCTCGGCGAGCCGGTCGGCGATTTGCGACGCTTCGCGCCTTGATCACCATCGGCTTCACGCTCATTGGCCGCGGAACCTGGTCCGGCGGCGAGTCCTATCTGCGCAACATGTTAGGCGTCATCGCGTCCGAGTTGGGCGGCAAGGTTCAGGCCAAGCTGTTTCTGACGCCCGAGCAGCATGCGGGCGTTGGCCCATCCTTTGATCACCTGTTGGCCGCGCCTGCTATCGTCGACAACCGGGTCACGGGCGCCGGGCTCGGCAAGCGAGGGCTGATCGCGCTCGCTGGTGGCAGTGACCGCGCTTTTGCCGATCTGGTCGCCGAGCACGCTGTCGATCTTGTGTTTGAAGTCGCTCAGTGGTTCGGCAACCGATTTCCGCTGCCGGTGATTTCCTGGATTCCGGACTTCCAGCACCGTCGCCTGCCGCACCTCTTTCCGCGCAGCGCCTGGTGGCGCAGAGATCTTGGTTTCCGCCTGCAGACGTCCGGCAATCGCACCATAATGCTCTCGAGCAAGGATGCGCTCGCCGACTGTGAAACATTCTATCCGGCTTCGCGCGGCAAGACCGCCGTCGTGCGCTTCGCCATCGATCTGGATCCAGGCGCCGTCATGGCGCGCACCGAAGCTGCGCGCCTGGCGCATGATCTGCCTGAGCGCTTCTTTTTTCTTCCCAACCAGTTTTGGATCCATAAGAACCATAGACTGGTCGTCGAGGCTTTGAGGCATATAGACCGGCTTGGAGGGTTGGACACCTTGCCGCCGATAATCCTCACGGGGCGCACGACCGACCCGCGCGATCCGACATTGTTCAAGCGTGTGATGAACTTTGCGCAAACGCATCGGCTCGAACGCCATTTTCGACACCTTGGGTTGATTCCCTATGACGATGTCGTCGCCCTTATCGGTGCGACTGACTGTCTGTTGAACCCGTCCCGCTTCGAGGGGTGGTCGACCACCGTTGAAGAGGCGAAGTCGCTGGGCGCGCCTATGTTACTCTCCGACATTCGGCTGCATCGAGAGCAGGCTCCGGACGCGCTCTTTTTCGCGCCAGACAATGCGGAAGCCCTGGCGCAGCGTCTTCTTGAAATTGGGCAGCGCCCAATTTTTGTCCGCGACCGCGTCGCGGTGCTGCAAGGCCGGCAACAGATCCGCCGACGGGACTACGCGGCAGCACTCCTTGCCTTGTTTGAGAAGACCAACACTGCCGCGCATTGATTATTGAATGGGGAGTAGGGCTTTTGTCGATCGGGAAGCTAACAGTACTTGCGTTCATAGCGCTGGCGTTTGTGGGCGGCTTTCTTTTCATCATCGTCAACAAGGGAACGAGTAGGTATGCGCCGGCGCCGAAACCGGTGGCAGTTCTCACACCTTTCGATGGCAAGCTTACTGTCCAATCGATTGACGATCTGCGCGTCGCCGGCCGCAAGATCGTGCTGTGCGGCGTCGCATTTACCAGGCCCCAATCCATGCGCGCCATGGTCACCGAGGCCGCGCGCCGCGAGTATCAAGGGCTCGCCTTGACGTGCAAGCCCGTCGGCACGGGGACACCGTGCGACGGCAACGTCGCGCCAAAATTCGGTGACGCCGTCGTGGTGCAATGCCTCACCTCTGGCGGCACGGATCTAGCTGCGAAGCTCGTCGAGGCCGGCATCCTGTGCGGGCAGCCCACGCAGGCGGGCTCGACCTACAAGTCTTGCGCGCCAGGCTCGTAGCTCCTGCCTCGAACGCAAAAAGGCCGGCTGGATAATATCAGGCCATGGTCGACTGCAAGACCCTGCGCAAAGCGTTGGAGCGATGGTGATGTCAGCGGGCCACAATGAACGCTAGATCTGGCCGCTGGCAACCCGCTATTGCGGCCTACTGTAAAGACGATACATTACGATATTCTAATGGTGTGTTTAATCAACCACACCGAAACCAAAAATTATCTCGCATATGCGAAATGGGTTGGAATTAACGCAAAAAGCTGTTACGCGCTGATTTCAGTAGCTTAGTGGTTGGGGGGCCTCAGGTAACGTGGGACAAGAAGGAACGAAACGGATGAATGTTTTCAAAAGTGCGTTGGCCGGATTTGTAGCTTTGCTCGGCTTCACTCCGGTATCGTCTTTCGCGCAGGATGCTTCGTGCACCTGTGCAACTGCCTATCAGGGCGCAAGTCCAATTGGATCGCTCGGCCACGTCAATGGCGACGTAATGATCTCGCAGGTGGCTGGCTACGGCCCGGCACAGGCGGGGGGAGCGCTGGATTTCGGCAGCCGCGTCGTGGTTGGTGCCAAGGGGTCGGCTTCGGTTAATGTCGGTGGCTGCAACTTGAGTGTGCCGGCCAATTCGACTCTCGATATCTCCCGCGTCGAGAACAAGATTTGCCTCAATGTCCTGGGTTCTGAGCAGACCGCCCAAACGGGCAATTCCACGGGCACTTCCAATAACAACACGCCGCTCTTCATCTTTGGCGGCATGGCTCTTGGGGCCGGTCTTCTGGCAGCAACGGCCGATAAGGACCACGGCGTCAGCGATTAAGTTGGCCTTAAACAGGGTTGCGCCAGCGGAGGCGCGTGCCGCTTCTGCTGCGTACCTGTTGTCGATCACAGAACTGTCTTGAACCACCTGTTGGTGTTTTTGCCGGTGTGTTGGTCAGGTCGCTCAAGCCCGAGGCAATGTGCGGATGTCTGAGGCTGGTGGATATTCGGGACGAAGGCTGGAGCGACGGTCCATCCCGGCGTTTGCGTCGTGACCGGATCTCAATCTTCCGCTTCGCTGCGTTTCGGTGCGAATTGCAGTTTCGACATTCCGGCGGCCATCAAGGTCGATCCCGGGGAAGGCGGCATGTGCGTAGCCTTGGACACATCCGGCATGGGGCTTGGCCTTGCGCCAATTTTGTTGGGCGGCGGTGCGGCGCTGGTCATCGGCCTGCATGATGACGACTCCGTCAGCCAATAGCTGCGACCCGGCATTCATCCTATTGCAAGAGCTTGACGAATGCGCCATTCGCTGTCTTGCGGATGACGTGTTTGTGTTTTCTTGGGATGAAGTCGCTACGCTGCTTGGTTGCGGTCACAAACGCCCATGATTGATCTGCATTCCCATATCTTGCCCGGCCTCGACGATGGCTCTCCCAGTCTCGCTGAATCGCTTGAAATGGCCCGGCTGGCGGTGGCCGACGGAACGACCCACATGGCGTGCACGCCGCACGTGACGCCCGGCGTATACGAAAACGGAACATCGAACATCGTCCAGGCGGTTCAAGAGCTGCACCAGGCGCTGCGCCACGCCGCCATACCACTTGCTCTTTACGTCGGCGCCGATGTTCACATAGCGCCCGATCTTCCGGACCAATTGGCGGCCGGCAGTGTGCCGACTTTAAACAGGTCCCGCTATTTTCTGTTCGAACCGCCGCATCATGTTCTACCTCCACGAATGGAGGATCTTGTTCTACGCCTCATAAACGCCGGTTTCATCCCGATTCTTACTCATCCTGAGCGTTTGACCTGGATCAAAACGAATTACGACGTTATCGAGAGGCTGAATGCAGTGGGCTGCCTGATCCAGCTTACTGCCGACTCGATTGTTGGTGCTTTTGGGCGCACGGCGCTTTATTATTCGGAAAAGCTGATTGACGAGGGCAGGGTGGATATTATTGCATCGGACACTCATAGCGCTACGCGCCGGCGTCCTGGGCTTTCGCAGGCGGTCGCTGCTGCTGCCAAGCGATGTGGGGAAGACGAGGCCCGCAACATGGTGTTGAAACGTCCAGGCGAAATATTGGCGAACCGGCCTCTTGAGCCGGTCGGAAAAGCACGCCCGCAAAAACCAAACGCCGGCAACGCCGGCCGTTTTGGAGGATTTGGCCGCTTGTTCAAAGGCGGGGTAGCGTGATGGACATTTTTCGGTTCGCAAAAATCCATATGAGCACGCTATTCGTCTTGCTCGCTTCACTCGCAATGTCGGCATGCACGAGCACCTCGTCGACGACACCTTCTTCATCGAGTTCGGTCGATGCGCTGCAATTGACGTCATCGTCGACGCCACTTTCGGGCGGCGGCGCTCTGCAAGTGGTAAAAGACCTGCCCGCGCCGCAAAACACCCAGAACGGCAGCGAGCAGCCTCTGTCACCGAACGACGTGCTCGAGGTGAATGTGTTCCAGGTCGACAATTTAAACAGGACGGTTCAGGTCGATGCTGGCGGGCAGATTTCGCTTCCGCTTATCGGAACCATCACCGCGGCAGGAAAAACCGTCCGCCAGTTGGAGCAGGAAGTCGAAACCGCTTACGGCGCCAAATACCTGCAGTCGCCTGATGTGACGATTTTCATCAAGGAATCGATTGGACAGCGCATAACCGTCGATGGCGAAGTCAACAAGGCTGGCATTTATCCGGTGTCGAGCAATTCTTCTCTCATTGATGCGATCGCCCTTGCAGGAGGGTTCAATAACATTGGGGATGCAAAAAAAGTCTTTGTTTATCGCAATATCGGTCCAAACACATTGGTAGCTAATTACAATGTGGAGCAGATTCGTGGTGGCAAGAGCCGGAATCCACGCATCTATGGTGGCGACAAGATTGTTGTCTTCGCATCGAAATCGAAAATTGCGATGGCCAACCTGAAGGATGCCCTCGGTGTCGCCTCAAGTGCAGCCCGAATTGCGGTGATCCCGGGACTATAGACCGCGGCCGGTCGGAATTATCGGAATACAGAGAAACCTAGGATTACCTCGCACCATGCTCGATCGTAACAGACAGCATCAAATTGCAGGCCCAGGACACGGCCAGGCTTTGTCCGCCGACCTGTATTATGACGGTGCGCAAAATTATAGCCCGTATGGCCGCGACCATTCCGAGCAGGACGAGGGCTTCAATCCGCTAAAGCTGTTCTTTTACGTTGTTCAGTACCGGTGGCTGATCGTCATGATGGCGGCAGCCGGGCTTGTCGCCGGCGTCATCGTTACGATGATGCAGACACCAAAATATCAGGCAACAACGCAGTTGGAAGTGCTCGTTCCTTCGGCCAAGGTCTTCCAGGACATCGAGGTGGTTTCTGAAAACGCGGACGTGCGAGCCTTCCTCACCGCCCGTGAAAAGCTCAAAAGCCGCGCATTGGCGCAGCGCGTTGTGTTCCAATTGGGTCTTAGTGAAAAACCGGATTTCCTGTTTCCCACGCCGGCCTTTTCCCTCGGCAACATCTTCTATCGTGCGTTCGGAATTTCAAAATCGCCTTCCATTGAAGAGAAAACTCCAGAGCAACGCGAAGCAATTGCTATCGGGCGTATTCTAAGTGATCTCACCATCAACCTCGTTCCCAACACGAGCCTGCTATCGATCACGTTTGTCGATCAGAAGCCGAAATATGCGAGCGACGTGGCCAATCAGGTCGCCCAAAGCTTTATTGACCAACGTCTCGACCAGACCAGCGAAACATCCGACCTGGCACGACAGTTCATCCAGGAACAGGTCCTGCAGGTGAAGCAAAAGCTCCAGAAATCCGAAGAGGAGTTGGTCGCTTATGCCAAGGATGCAGGCATCACAATAACCGGCGACGACAAATCGCTGATAGGGTCAAATATCGAAGCCCTGAACACCGCCCTTGCAACTGCGATCCAGGACCGACTCGATGCCGGACGAGTGGTGGACCAGATAGACAAAGGCCGCGGATCAAGCCTCAGCCCCGTCCTGGAAAGCAAAGGTCTGCAAGCGCTCAGCGATAAACTGGCGGATCTAACCAGTCAATACCAGCAGAAATTGGGGATTTTAAAGCCTGGTTTTCCGGAAATGCAGCAGCTGCAGTCGCAGATCAAAGAGCTGCAACGTCTCTATAACAATGGCGTCCTCGCTATAACGGACTCGCTGCGGTTGAAATACCAGGAGGCACAGAACAAGGAGGCCGATCTCAAGGCTAAACTTGCTGAGATGGAAAAGCAGCAGGTCGTCTTCAACGACAAGAACATCAAATACACGATCCTCAAGCGGGAAGTGGATTCGAACCGGTCGCAATACGACAGCCTTATCGCCAAGCTGAACGAGGTTGGTGTCAGCTCCGAACTCAAGACGCAAAGCGCCGCAATCGTAGATTTTGCCACGCAGCCGAAAAGCCCATATTCGCCGCGCCTGAGCATCAATCTCGCAATCGCCCTGGCTCTTTTCCTGGCTCTGAGCGCGTCGGTCATTTATGTTATCGAACTGTTGAACAACACCTTCACCAACCCTGAACAGGTCGAAAAAGAATTGGGCTTGGCGATGCTCGGCATCTTGCCGCTCGTCGATGACCGGGAACTTATGGCCAGTATCGCCGATCAGAAATCCGGCCTATCGGAGGCCTATCGTTCGCTTCGAACATCGCTGCAGTTTTCCGGTGCGGAAGGCGCGCCACGATCGCTGGTCGTCACTAGTTCGGAGCCTTCGGAAGGCAAGTCGACCACGTCATTCAAACTCGGCCAGGATTTTGCAGCACTTGGCGCAAGAGTTCTCATTGTCGACGGCGATCTCCGGAAGCCGAACCTTCATCGCCTGTTTGGCCTGGACAACACGATCGGGCTCAGCAATCTGCTGACAAACACCGTTCGCAAGGAGGATCTCGCTAGCATTTTCAGGGCGACCAAATATCCCAACGTGACCGTTCTGACTTCTGGAACGATCCCGCCGAACCCCGCGGATCTGCTCTCTTCGCCGAAGATGGCCCTGATCATAACCAATCTTGGCAAGCGCTTCGATGTTGTCATCATCGACGCTCCGCCGATCGTCGGTCTTTCGGATGCTCCCATTCTCAGCCGGCTCGCTGAGGGCACATTGATGGTCATCTCTACAAATCAGGTGACGCGTAAGTCGGCCAAGACCGCGTTGAAGCGCCTGCGAGCGGCTGGCGCGAACGTAGTCGGAGCCGCGATGTCAAAGTTTGCGGTGAACAAGTTCGATTACAACTACGCCTACAAATACATGAATTATCAGTACTACAACTACGGCACGGACACGAGTACTCCGAAGATTGAGGGCAAAGTCGATGATGGAGCAAGCCAGCCCGCTTATGCAAAGTCTCCGGCATTCAGTCGTCTGGTTCGTCGCGTCCGTTCTCGTGTTGGTCGCTTCCTCGATCGGGCTAAGTCGATTTCTTGAAACAGAAACACCGGCTGCTTCTCTTGCATTGGATCCGTTCAACGTTGATGCGTTGATAGCTGAAATTACCGGCGACCTGAACGACACCAACAATGCTCCTGATCTTGATGCATTGCTCGCCAGGGCCAGGGGCGGGCTCGCCTTCGATCTGGCGGATGCGCGGCTCTATAGCCTGATCGGCGAGATCAAATACCGGCAGGGCGAAAAGGACGAAGCCTACCAGCTCTTCGATCAAGCCCGAAAATTGTCCAAAACAGAGATCCATGCGCTGCAGAGATCCATAGGCCGCAAGATCGAAACAGGTGATTTGGCGAAGGCGGTTGGCGAGATCGACATATTGCTGCGGCGATGGCCAGACCAATTTCCGGCAGTCGCCGACGGCCTGCCGACAATTCTCTCGAATCCTGATGGGTACCAAGCCGTGCTGACGGCCATCAGGGCGCAGGCGCCCTGGAGAGTCAGTCTGATCTACGCTCTTAGCAAAACTCCCGAGGGGATCGATTTCGCAAATCGTCTGCTGCTCGATTTGACCGGATCAAGCGCACCACCGAATTCGGGCGAACTGACTGCCGTGATCAGCGGCTATTTGCGTCAGAAAGAATATGGACCGGCCTATCGGCTGTTTCTTTTCAGCCTGTCTGATGAAGAGCGGAAACTAGGCGGATATATTTTCAACGGCACGTTCGAGCCGGGCTCGGGCGGCAAACCTTTCGATTGGCAGGTCCGCGATCAATCGGGCTTGGAAATTGCGTTTGCAACATCCCAGGATGCGGTAGAGGGCGAGGGTGGGGCGACGATCCGGTTCTTGAACACGCCGGTCAAGAACACAGCGCTTCAGCAGTTCATTTCGCTGCCTGCAGGCTCCTACAAGATTTCCCTGGTTGCCTCTGGACGAAACCTGAAGCTTCCAAAGGGATTGTTCTGGTCGATCAGATGCGCGGGGCCAGCCGGCGAAATTGCACGGTTCAACATTCCCGAGGGCACATATAACCGTCAAAATCTGAGCCAGGATTTCTCGGTTGGACCGGCTGACTGCCCCATGCAACTGTTGACGCTGCAGACCGCCGCCATTGCCGAGAGCTGGCGATTTCGATATGTCGGCACCTTGGTGATGCACAAATTGAGCATTGAGAGACTTCCATCTTGAACGACCGACCGTCGGAATGGGATAAATATCTTCTCGGCTCGGTCCTGTTTGTATCGCTGCTGATCGGTGGTGGTACTGCGAACGGCCTTTACACGGACACTCTGATCGAGGTCGCGGCAATTGTCTCGGCGGCGACCGTCTTCACCCAAACCTCTGGCCAAAGAAGCCCCCGTTCGGCTCTGTGGCTGCTGATCTTTGCCGTGGCGTTGGCGGTTTTGCAAATCGTCCCACTGCCGGCGGCCATGTTCAACGGGTTGCGGCCGGAACTGTTGCTCGGAGATCCCTGGGTTGGAGAAAGCCGATTTCGCTTCATCAGCGTTGGGGTCGGCCGCACGGTCGAATGTTTGGTTTATCTCTTGGCCGCAGCCGCGTTTTTCTTGGCCGTATTGCGTCTGCGTGCCGAGCAGGTCAGCGCGCTTCTTCCGTTTTTCTTCATGGGTGTTATCTGCAATGGTTTGGCAGGAGCGATTCAATATTCGCTCTCTGACGAAATCGCTATTGTGGGGCTGTTGCCTTTTACGATCAATGCCGGGCTTTTTGCCAATGTGAATCATTTTTCGGCTTTGCTTTTTGTGTCTATCCCCTTCGTCGTCTATCACGGTCTGTTCCGCGGACATCTCTTGTCCGGATCGTTCGGCTTGATCGCGCTTTTGCTGCTTCTTTTGGCCGCCGGTTCCCGCGCCGGTGTTCTGATTGGGTTTGCGATCACGGTATTGTCCGTGATCTTTCTCTCAGCCCGCTCGAGGGTGAGCGGGTTCAGCGTTCTTCTGATTTTTATCGGGCTTTCGATCTACACGATGAGCGCCTGGATCAAGCTGGATGCACAGGCGCTCGACCCGGCTTTCGGGCGAGGGGAGTTTGCGCGGACCACAATCGAAGGCATCAAGAACAATTGGGCGACGGGCATTGGATTCGGGAATTTTCAAAAGGCCTATCAGATATATGAAAGGGAGGGCATGATTTTCAGGCAATATGTGAATCATGCCCACAATGAATACCTTGAATTAGCCTTCGAAGGTGGCGTCCCTGCTATCCTGCTGATGATAGGTTATTTCATATTGCTTTTGATCGCATTGGTTAGAATTCGCCGTGACTCACTGCAGAAAGCGGCATTCCTCTCGGTATCTTTTATTCTCATTCACTCGCTGGTGGACTACCCATTGCGAACCGGGGTGCTGGCGATGACCTTTGCCTATATGAACGCCATCATCTTCCACAAAGGATTTGCGGAACGCTTGAGCCGCAAGAGCGAGATGATCGAGATCGACCACAACGGTGACAAGCTGCTTGTTCCCATCGAAACTTCGTCCTAGCGACCTCGTCGCCACGGCTGACGTCGCCTGAACGAAGCGGACGGCGGTCAGGCGAGCCGGCTCCTGGCTCTCAGCTTCCCAGCCCAGGCAATATTTTCCTGCTCCTCTCAGGCGCAATTGGTCGCTGAGCAGGAATTTCCCGATTTGGCTGGCCGCGTGGAAAATTCATTCCCGAACCATTCAGCCGCAGGCTTGTCTTGCATTGTTCTGGGCAGGAACGATCTGCTAGAACGCCCCCACGAGAATAGATTATCAAGAAGTGCAGCTTGAACCGGGGGGCTGAAGATCGCGCCCGTTGATGATACAGGCCCTTCTGTGGATGGCACGAAAGAACGCTCACAGTCCATGAACATCGCTCTTACGCACCTTCAGCGGCTTGAGGCTGAATCCATCCACATTTTTCGCGAGGTGGCCGCGGCTTTCGCCAAGCCGGTGATGCTCTATTCGGTCGGCAAGGATTCATCCGTGCTCATGCATCTGGCGATGAAGGCGTTTTATCCGGCCAAGCCACCTTTTCCCTTTCTCCATGTCGACACGACCTGGAAATTCCGCGAAATGATCGCCTTTCGCGACCAGATGCAGCAAAAGCTCGGCTTCGATCTCCTGGTCCATGTCAATGAAGACGGGGTGCGCGACAACATCAATCCGTTTGACCATGGCTCCAACACCCACACGCATGTGATGAAGACGGTGGCCCTGCGGCAGGCGCTCGACAAATACAGTTTTGACGCAGCCTTCGGCGGCGCCCGTCGCGACGAGGAGAAGTCGCGCGCCAAGGAGCGCATCTTCTCCTTCCGCAACGCCCAGCACGTCTGGGATCCAAAGAACCAGCGGCCGGAGATGTGGAAGATTTTCAACACCCGCATCGCTGCCGGCGAATCGATACGGGTGTTTCCGCTGTCGAACTGGACCGAGCTCGACATCTGGCAATACATTCTCCAGGAAGATATCCCGATCGTGCCACTTTACTTGGCCAAGCAAAGACCGGTCGTCGAACGCGACGGCATGCTCATCCTGAAGGATGACGAACGCATGCAATTGCGGCCCGGCGAGACGGTGCAGAACCGGA
This sequence comes from Mesorhizobium sp. M0244, assembly GCF_040321795.1. Taxonomy (NCBI): domain Bacteria; kingdom Pseudomonadati; phylum Pseudomonadota; class Alphaproteobacteria; order Hyphomicrobiales; family Phyllobacteriaceae; genus Mesorhizobium; species Mesorhizobium sp. M0244. The sequence goes on from NZ_JAMYSE010000031.1 coordinate 39,631, forward strand.
TGGTGCGGTTTCGCACGCTCGGCTGTTATCCGCTGACCGGCGCGATCGAATCGGAGGCCGACACTCTGGAGGCGATAGTCGGCGAAATGCTCACCGCGCGCACTTCCGAGCGGCAAGGTCGCCTGATCGACCGGGATGAAGCCGGCTCGATGGAAAAGAAGAAACGCGAGGGGTATTTCTGAGTATGCGCCACATCATGGCCAAGAGCCTCGCCCCGACTGACGGCGTCCGCGACTATCTGGCGGCGCAGGAACGAAAGTCGCTGCTGCGCTTCCTGACCTGCGGCTCGGTCGACGACGGCAAGTCGACGCTGATCGGGCGTCTGCTTTCCGATACCAAGCAGATTTTCGAGGACCAGCTGGCCGCGCTCGAGCGCGATTCGCGCAAGCACGGCACCACCGGCGACGACGTCGACTTCGCGCTGCTGGTCGACGGCCTCGAGGCCGAGCGCGAGCAAGGCATTACTATCGACGTCGCCTATCGCTTCTTCGCCACGCCAAAGCGCAAGTTCATCGTCGCCGACACGCCCGGCCACGAACAATACACCCGCAACATGGCAACGGGTGCATCGACCGCCGATCTTGCCATCGTGCTGATCGATGCCCGCCAGGGCGTACTGCGCCAGACAAGGCGGCATTCGATCATTGCCTCGCTTCTGGGCATTCGCCACATCGTGCTCGCCGTCAACAAGATCGATCTCGTCGGTTTCGACGAGGCGGTTTTTAAACGGATCGTCGCGGATTATGGGCAATTCTCACGTGAGCTCGGCTTCGATACGATCGTTCCCATACCGATGTCAGCCCGCTATGGCGACAACGTTACTGGTCGTTCCGATAGGACAGACTGGTATTCCGGGCCGACGCTGATCGAACATCTCGAAACCGTCTCGGTCGACGAGGCCGCGGTCGAATTGCCGTTCCGGTTCCCGGTCCAATATGTGAACCGTCCCAATCTCGATTTTCGCGGTTTCGCCGGCACGATCGCCTCCGGATCGGTTGCGCCGGGCGACGAGGTGGTCGTCGCCAAATCCGGCAAGTCCTCCCATGTCCGGCGCATCGTCGCGCATGGCGGCGACCTGAGCCAAGCAGTGGCCGGCCAGGCCATCACCCTTGTCCTCGATGACGAGGTCGAGGTCTCGCGCGGCAATATGCTGGTATCGCCGGCAGCCCGGCCGCAGGTTGCCGACCAGTTCGCCGCCAACGTCGTCTGGTTCGACGAACATGCGCTGCTGCCCGGCCGGTCCTACATCCTGCGTACCGAGACCGACCAGACCAGCGCCACCGTCACCGATTTGAAATACCGGGTCAACGTCAACGACTTTGCCCATGAGGCGGCCAAGTCGCTTGAAATGAATGAAGTCGGCATCTGCAACATCTCGACGCGGTCGCCGATCGCCTTCGATCCGTTCGCCGAGAACCGCACCACCGGCGCCTTCATCCTGATTGACCGCATCACCAACGCCACGGTCGGCGCTGGCATGATCCTGCACTCGCTGCGTCGCGCCGAAAACATCCACTGGCAGTCGCTCGATGTCGGCAAGCACGCCCGCGCCGATATGAAGAATCAGCGACCCGCCGTGTTCTGGTTCACCGGCCTTTCCGGCTCGGGCAAGTCGACCATCGCCAATCTGTTCGAGAAGAAGCTGTTCGCCACCGGCCGTCATACCTACATTCTCGATGGCGACAACGTCCGTCACGGCCTCAACCGCGATCTCGGCTTCACCGACGCCGATCGTGTCGAGAACATTCGCCGCGTCGCCGAAGTCGCGCGCCTGATGGCCGACGCCGGGCTGATCGTCATCGTGTCGTTCATTTCGCCGTTCAGCGCCGAGCGACGCATGGCGCGCGAATTGATGGCCGACGGCGAATTCGTCGAAGTGTTTGTCGACACACCTTTCGAGGAATGCGCCAGGCGCGATCCGAAGGGCCTTTACGCGCGGGCGTTGAACGGCGAGATCAAGAATTTCACCGGCGTCGATTCACCGTATGAGGCGCCCGAAAAACCCGAAATCCATCTCGAGACACTCGGCAAATCGGCCGAGGAGATGGTAGAGGCCCTGGAACACTGGCTGATCGACCGTGACATTGCCGAAGACCAATATGATAGCGGCGGCGGTATCTGACGACGAAGCGATGCTCGCCGTCTTCGAGCGCCTTGCCTTGGCGGCGGGGCGCGAGGTGATGCGCGTCTTTCGCGCCGGCTGTGCGGTCGACCAGAAGTCGGATAGTTCGCCGGTGACGGAGGCAGATCGCGAGAGCGAGAAGATCATTCTTGCCGGGCTGCGCGCCGGATTTCCCGAGATTCCTTGCGTGGCCGAGGAGGAAGCCTCGGCCGGCATCATGGCGCCGGATCTCGGCGACGCCTTCTTCCTGATCGATCCGCTCGACGGCACCAAGGAATTCGTCAACCGCCGCACCGATTTCACCGTCAACATCGCGCTGGTTCGCCATGGCGTGCCGGAGATCGGCGTTGTCTTCGCGCCTTGCACCGGCCGCTTCTTTTCCGGCCGGCCGGGCAAAGCGGAAGCGATCGAGATCAATGACGACTATGAGATCGTCGATCGCCAGCCGATTTCGGCGAGGGCCGGTATGGTGCCGCTGACCGTCGTTGCCAGCCGGTCCCACAACACGCCGGAAACCGACGCCTATATCCGCGCGCTTGGCGCGGCCGAGATCGTCTCAGTCGGCTCATCGCTGAAATTCTGCCTCCTCGCCGGCGCCGAGGCGGACGTCTATCCGCGCTTCGGCCGCACCATGGAATGGGACACTGCCGCGGGTGACGCGGTGCTACGCGCTGCCGGCGGGATGACGCGCACGCTGGATGGTGCGCCGCTCGCCTACGGCAAGCGCAACCAGAGCGACGACGAGGATTTCGCCAACCCGCATTTCATCGCCAGCGGCAAGGCTGCTGGATTTGGCTAGACGATGACTGCGCAGTTTCCGACCCGAACGAAAGTGCGAGTATTACAAGTGACTTATGGAAGCCACCTCAGATACTGCTCGAGATCTGTAAGCACAACGGTACGATCCCTATCCAGCCTGGCGTGGCCGATTCGCTTCGTGTCCGGTCGATGCTGCGGGGCCTTCACACGGTGTATCCAAATTGCTCTATACCGATACACTTGAACGGCTATACGAGCGAGTGATGGCGTTCCACATCAAGAATCCCGAGACCGACGCGCTGGCCCGCCAGGTCGCCGCGCTTAAGAGGACTAGTCTGACAGAGGCCGTCCAAGCCGCGCTCAAGCATGAGCTTGAGCGCGAACAGGCTAGACCGTCCCTGGTGGAGATCGGCCTCAGGTTCTGCCGTGATCTGCGAGCCCGGGGCAAGCCTGAACACGGCAGGCCCGCCGACAAGGCGTTTCGCGACAGCCTGTACGAGAATGACTGATGTTCGTCGACGCCTCGGTCCTGACGGCGCTGATGACCAAGAGGAGCGCGGACGCCTTGCACGCATGCAGCAGACCAGAAAGCGGCTGACCTCGCCACCTGCGGTATGGGAAGCTGCAATCGCGGTCGCGAGACTCTTGGACTTGGCAATCAGCGAGGCGGCCGAGGCCGTGGAAAGCTATCTCTCATTGATGGAGATTGACATGGTCGTGGTGCCGCCGAACACGGCTCGATTCACGGTTGATGCTTTCGATCGCTTCGGCAAGGGCCGGCACCCGGCGCGGCTGAACTTTGGTGACTGCTTCGCCTATGCTTGCCCGGCATTTTGACCAGCCAATAATGTTCAAAGGCGCCGACTTTCCGCAGACCGACATCGAGGCTGCGTGAGTGCCACAGTCTCGCGACGCAGGGCGCAAGCGTCGCTTACCGGCTTGTCGCGCTCCCCATTAGTACGACGGTTTAGCCGACTGTCACGGAACAAAGCTAGGTCGCCCGTTCCGCGGTCCAGATTGCATCTCAAGAACCTAAAATGCAGCGGGCTTGCTTCGGATGGATAAGGCCAGGAGCGCCTCCGAAAGTCGTTTCTTCGCCCGCTCGACCCCGTTCTCGTCGATTGCCTCAACATCGAGGAACAAGTCGAGGCCAGTCGCGTGCTCGCTGATGACCTGAGGGCGCTGGGCGAGTTCACCTAGGAGGCCCTCGACTTCGTAGGGGACAACCTCCCGGCTGATCCCCTTCATGGCAATCGGTGCTAACGGACGCGCCCGGACAAGGTCGCGCACGAGCGCGTAAGTCTCATAGCTGAGGCAGATGCCGCCGGGCTCGGCAATCGACTGCAGACGGGCCGCCAAGTTCGCTTCGGCTCCAATGATCGTGTAGTCCATCCGATCATCGGAACCGAAGTTCCCAACATTGCAATAGCCCGTGTTGATGCCCATGCGAGCTCGGAAGGGCCGTTCAACTCCGCGGTCATGCCACACCCTGTTCAACTGCTCCAGCCGACGCTGCATGTCGACAGCCATGCGCAAGCAGGCTCTCGCGTCTTCCTCGATGCCTTGCGTCTCGGGGTCTCCGAAGAACACAAGAAGCGCGTCGCCGATGAACTTGTCGACGGTGCCGCCGTGTTTGAGCGCGATCGTCGACATCTCGGTGAAGTACTCGTTGAGGAGAAGCGTCAGGTCCTCGGGCTGGAGCCGTTCCACGATCGCGGTGAAATCCTTGACGTCGGAGAAAAAGATCGTGAGCTTCTTGCGCTCGGTTGCGATGGTGACGTCCTTCTGGCCGCTGAAGATGCTTTTGTAAATTTGAGGCGAAAGATATTTGGCGATCTTCAATGAAATCGCGGCGAGGAAGTCGTTTGCCTCCGAAAGCTCCTTGTTGATGCCCTGAATCAACGCGGACTGCCGACGCTGCAGGAGAATGAACGTCAGGCCCGCCGCCGCCGCGAAACCGAAATATAGGAGCAGATACTTGAAGGTGAGGACGTTCGCAGCAATAGGCTGATTGACTGATATCTCCTGGATCCCTCGGACATCCCCTACCTTCCAGTCCGTCTTGGGGCTGTCCGGGTGTGAGTTATGGCAGGTCACGCAGACCTGTCCCATTACAACAGGGGCCACGGCGCGGACCTGCCGGTCAAACAGTGAACCCGAGACTTCGATGATCGGCTCCTTCGGGTTGGCGCGCAAAGCAAAGATTGCATTCCGCTCGAATACATCGAGCTGGTGGGGGGCGCGACCTTTGAAAGGCAGATCCGAGACGAACCGATATTTGACGGACCCGTCGTGAGCGCTGATGCGCTTGCCGAGTTCGATCGAGAGGGTTGCTGGAATAGGGATCGCACCTGGCACGTCCCGGTAATTGTGCGTCGCAGTCACGGCGCCGTCTGCTTGCAGCACGCGTCCCACGACGTCGCTGCCGTAGAATCCGCGCATTTCGTCGATGATCCGGCTGATTTCGCTGGCTTGCCTGCGCAGCATCCGTTCCGATAGGTCTCGGAGGTCGAGCCAGGCTGCGACGGGCAGACCGATAAGGCCGATGACCACTGCCGTCACCAGGAGCGGTCCCATGGTGCGCTGCTGACGCGCAATCTGTTCACCCAGTCCAGCCATTGTGCAAGCGCCCGGCCGTCACAGTATCTGACTATAGCTCATTCCCGGCACGGTACTAGAGTCCGTCTTGGCTCGATGAAAACACGTCAGCCCTGCAACGTCGGACCGACCTTGAGCGGTTGTTGCTAAGCCCCGACCCTCACAGCAGATTTCGCATTCCGGCACTAGACGGGCAGTGAATCAGTGAAGGGGATGTCGCAAAGCCGGTTGTGGCCCGGAATGCGCTCCGCGATAACCGCTCAGGGGTCAAAAATTCACCTCTGGCAAGGTTGAGACTTCTGCGGCCGGAGAGCGCGTCGGAAAAGAAAGTGTCCCGCCAAACGTATCCGCGTTTCGGCCGCACTATGGAATGGGAGACCGCGGCGGGTGACGCGGTGCTGCGCGCTGCTGGCGGCATGACGCGCACGCTCGATAGCGCGCCGCTCGCCTGCGGTAAGCGCAACCAGAGCGACGACGAGGATTTCGCCAATCCGCATTTCATTGCCAGCGGCAAGGCTGCCACGGCCGCTTAGGCACCATGATGAACTCCGCTCCCATCCCGGCTCGTCGCCCGCGCAAATGACGCTGTCGCGCATGCGACGCCTGAGTGAAGCACTTATTTTCAGCCGAACGCTCGTGGCAGGCAGTAACTATCCGGTGTGGATCGTGGCAGAGGCCCTTTCGCGTGTTAGACTGCTTGCATGGAGATCGACACCGACAAGATCGACGAAGCCATTCTGGGCCTGCTTTGGCTGACGCTGCATGAAGAGAGGCGCGCCTGGAAGGGTTTGGATTGGAACGCTCTGGATCGCTTGCACGAGAAGGGGCTGATCGCGAATCCAGCAAACAAGGCGAAGTCAGTGGTTCTGACAGATAAAGGACTGCGGCGTGCGGAGGAGCAATTCCGAGCCCTGTTCACCCGCCCGGCGCCATCAGCCATGAGCGCTGGGCGGGCGCCGCGAGATGATGGCGCACATGGTTGAATTTCGATACCGGCGGCGCGCTGACGGCAGGCGGGACGGGCAGTGCCCTCGCCGTGGCGGCCAAACTCGTCTTCGTCACCTAGGCCAACGGGGGGCATCCTGTCTGTTAAGGCAGAGGCAGAGAACACCGCAGTCGCGACGCTAAATGTCAACGGCATTGGCGCGAGGTCCATCCGCAAGATGCTTTCTGCCGGCGAATCGGCGCTTCCCGGGCCGAGTTGCAGGCAGGGCAGCGGGTCTGCGCCCGCTGCTGGTACATGGATGTTGAAGGGGCAGACTACCACAAGGAATGTGTCATCATGGCTGCGGATTTCCGAAGGCAGGTTTCTCAAGAACGAGCACATGACTACCAAGAGGGGATGTGTGAGTGCTCTTAACTTGGAATCCCTCGTCGGACAGCGTTTCGATGAATTCGCCATCCGTTCCAGGCGGAACGCGGGCAACAACGTTTGAGGTGCGCCTCACAATATTGGAAAGCACCCTTCGCGCCTTGCCTGGGCCGATGTTGCGCTGCATGTGCTGATAGACGGCCAGCAGCAGGACGATATCGTATTTCGGTAGAAGGATATTGCCGAGGCGCCGGCTGCCAAGATTCAGGCGATCGAACCGGGCATGCACCGGGGAGCCGCTCAATAACATTTTTGCAGTCTGGATGTGCGGCTTGGCAATGTCGATGCCGTGGATCGAGCTGGGTTTCAGCTTGGATATCTCATAGGCGACAACACCCATATTGCAGCCAACATCGAGAATGGATTTTCCAGCGTAGTCGACCTTTGCGGAGAATAGCCCGTCCAGTCTGTCGTCCCACGTTCCGGCAAAACCCCTTTTGAATCTTGACCACCACAAATCATCAGCTCCTTTGGGAAGAGCCCCCGTGAGCGCCTCCTACCACGAGAGAATTAATGGTCGATACCCATTCAACTGGAATTGATCACATTGACGAACCAAGGCAGGGACGTGTGCGGCGGCGTCACAACCCCATCACCCTGAGTGCTGCCGGAACCGGATAGCGGTTGCCGTCATAGCGCAGCCGGTAGGTCCGCTTCACAGACTTGGCGGGATGGGACTGGCATTCGCCATCTTTGTCGGGGGAGGGATTGTCGGTATCCGTCCGCTCGACCGCAATGATGTCATGATAGCCGTGGTGGCGCGCCGGGCTCATCGCCAGGCTGACCTGGCTGGAATGAAACGATCCAGCGCAACTGGCATCGCCTTCGCCGCCATGGCCGGTCACCACGAGGCCGGCGAGCACCAAGCGCAGCGCATCGTTGGCGACGGCATAGAGCCGCAGGTCGGTTTCAGTGAAGGGAGTAGCCTGCGAATGGTTTGCCATTTCGATGCGCAGGCCGAAGGCGGTGACCTCAGGGGCCAGTGCATAGCGGCCGGTGTCGAATTCCACCTTACGCATCGCGATGGCATCATCGGTCATCAGTCCAGGCTGGAGCAGGCGCTGGCGCACCCGCAGGCTCTTTCTATCGACGACCAGTAGCTCGATGTCGCCGACATGCAGGTGGTCGCTGTTAGCGCTGTCGATCAGCGGTACCGCGACCAAAAGCAAGTCGTCATGAGCCGGCCAGATCTTGCAGGCCAGGCCGAATGGCGCATCGCTCTCCGGGAGCGTTGAGGCGATGCTCGTATGGGGTGCAAGCGTGAACGAGGCGCCGTCGGCGCTCTTTCGGGCCTTGGGATAGGCCTGCTGCACCAGGGCGGCGGCATCGCCGCAATCGCCGGCCGCTGCCCGGGCGGGCGACAGGCTGGCGAGGGCGGCGCCGAGCAACAGCACAGGCAACACTATTCGCATGGAATTCTCGCGTCGCAGGGCCGGGTTCGGTCAGGAGCGTTCTACGCCAGATTGGTGGCGGCGCACAGGGTGTAGGGAAGTGACGGCTAGCTCCACCCGCTGCGTCATGACCATAAGTATCCTGGAAAGTCGTAAAGTCCGAGCTCGCTTAGGGACGGTGATCATGAGAACGCCGCCCGAGGGGCCAATTTTGCCAACGCTGTTCGAGCTACCTGAAACAGATACTGACAATGTGATCTCGATTGCCTTGTCGCGCTCCGATTAGATAAAGAAGCGCTTGGACAAGAAACCTCTAGGAAACCGGACCTCGCCGATCCGTCGGGCGCAGCTTCTAGGGTGTACATTCCAAAATCAGCTCGGCATGACCTCCGTTTCTGACCCCCTGAGCCGGGCGCGTTCGCCGTCGCGCGGTATCCGAAGCAGAACCAATGCGGCGCCTGCTTCGGCTTACCGAAACCCAGCTTGTCTGTCCTTGAGACTTGGCAGCACGGCGCGTTCCCCGTGCTACCTTCAATGTACAGCCAGTTGGCCAATCAGCCGGCGGGCTTGTAAACGCCGGCAGCCTTTTTGGCAACTGCGAGCACCGCCTTCATGTCGAGTTCTTCGAGGACAACGAGGTCGTTTACCGAGCCGCTTGCCCGCACCGCCAATGCTAGACCCATCCCAGCAGCCTGGTCCGGAACCTCAGCATTGATGACAATATCATAGGCGCCGCGAGTAAACATCATGCCGGACACCTTGCCGCCAACGCTTTCAAAAAGCGCCTTGATTGCAGCTTCCCGGTCTGAGCCCTGTATCAATCCCTTATAGGCATGGGGTGCATAGTTTGCCAGTATTGTCACTTTCATGGGTATTCCTCCCTATCTTGTACTAGTTTCGTTATTGATCGTTTCACCAACACGGAGCTATGGCGGACAGTTGGGTCAGCCGTAACCCTGCATCGGAACGGTCTTGCTCGTATCCAAAGCTGGCAGCCGGAAAGGTTCGACCTGCCCTGCGGTCTTGTCCAGATACTGCATCAAGGCAGTCACGAGGTGGTAGAAAATGCTCGCGGGCACCTCCGTCGCCAGTGACCTTCCGCGCTCGTCAATCCTGTCGATCCACAAGCCAAGCGGTGCGGGATCGATATGCCATTTGAAGAGGCGGGCGACACGAGCTTCGATCTCGGGTTTCAGATCAGGCCCGCCGATGCCGTCCAGGGCGACGGCCGCCTTGACGGCTTCGCATTGCGGCCAGCTGCGGGAGAGCCGGTCGAAGGGAATTCCCTGCCGCGACACGGCTGCATAAGCCAGGCCCGTGGCCCGGTTCAATCCGCTGGCGATCGCCGACGAATAGAGCTTCCTGGCGTAGGCTGCCAAGTCTTTCTGCCCGCTTGCCCGCGCGAAATCAACCAGCAGCGAGGCCCATTCGAAATGGTGCCCTGGTTCGGTCCACTGTCCCTCGTCTCCCGGCAACGGTAGCCAATCGACGTCGAAATGTTCCCCAAGTGTCCAGCTCTCCTGGTCGAAGAAATGGCACCGGAAGAGATCGACGACGCGTGCCGCCCGACGGAGATATGCACGGTCGCCGGTGACGCCATGCCAGGCAAGGAAGGATTCCAGCATGTGCATATGCGGGTTCGAGAACCGCACCCCCTGCCAGCCGGGGGTCTCGAGGAAGCCGTTCAGGCTGACGTCCTCGAGATGGGTGTCGATGAAATGGAACGTCTCTTGTGCCAGCTGCAGGGCATCCTGATGGCCGCATCGGTGAGCATGGGCAAGCGCCAGGAGCACGCAGGAATGGTCGTAGGCGTCCTCCGTCGGGTCAGCCACGCTGCCGTCGGAACTAAGGGTGCGCACCCAGCCACCGCGATCGGTGCGGCCGTGTTTGGCGATGAACTCGATGCCGTGGTCGATGAGCTTGTCGGCCGGTCCAACCCAGCCGCGTTCTTTGGCCACCGCGAAAGCGTAAATCTGGCGAGCCATCGTGCGCATGCGCTTGGGTTTGCCCAGCGGCCTTGCATCGAAACCGAGAGCCTCGTGGAAGCCGCCATACACATCGTCGACACCTGCAGTGGACCACAGCGGCAGGGTTTCGTTGAAGAGCCAGTGCTCGACGCGCTTGCGCCATGACCCGCTGATGATGACCCGGTCTTCCGACGCCGTGAACTTCGTCTCGAGTCGTCCGCTCTTCTCGAGTTGTTCGACGACTTTCTTGACATTCTGGCTGTGGCTGACAGGAGCGACGAAAACCGCGTCCGGTGTCGTCACCACCGCCACATTTTTCATTCCGATGACTGTCAGCAGTCTGCCCTGGCTCCGGAGATAGGAGTTGCCGCAATCCATGGCGACAACGTCGCCCATTACGACATTGCCGTCGCGGTCCGTCGGGCTGGCTTCCAGCAGCGATTGCCACGATCCAAGGTCGTTCCAGCGGAAGGAAGCCGTAACCATCGCAATACCGCGTGCATGCTCCATGACTGCGTAGTCGATCGACGTCGACGGGACAGCCGAATAGAAGCCCTGGGGCAGGTAGATGCCCGAGACGTCGGTCCGTGCAGTTTTATAGGCCTGTTCCGCAGTGTCCCAGATGTCCGGCCGGAAGTCGAGAAATGCCTTGCGCATCGTGTCGGCACGAAACAGGAAGATGCCGGCGTTCCAGTAGAATCTTCCCGAAGCCACATATTTGCGGGCCGTCTCGGCATTGGGTTTTTCGACAAAGTGCGAAACGGAAACGGGGGCCACTCCGTCGCCAGTTGCCGCAACCTCGATGTAACCGTACCCGGTTTCGGGATGCGTCGGCTTGATGCCGAATACGACAATGCTTCCTGAATCGGCGGCAGGCATGCCCGCCTCGACGGTTTCCCAGAATTGCGTTTCGGTCGATATCTGATGGTCGGAGGGGACCACGAGCACAAGCGCGTCCCCGCCATATTCGGAGATCGTGTGCAAGGTGGCTATGGCCACCGCAGCGGCGGTATTGCGGCCGACGGGCTCGAAAATCGGGCTGCCACCGTTCAGGCCGAGCGGACCGATATCCGAGATAACGCGGTCGGCATGCCGTTCGGAGGCTAGCAGGTAGATCGGCATCTCGCCGTCCGGCCGCGCCTTGAGGCGTCCGACAGTCTTCGCGAGCATGGAGCCGTCGCCCGAAAGGTCGTGGAATTGCTTGGGATTGTCTTCGCGCGAGAGCGGCCATAGCCGTGAGCCGACGCCCCCGCTCATGACAAAACTTATGATCCGGTCCGACATGGTCCAGTCCCTCAAAATGTCTGGTTGTAGGCTCCGACCTCTGGATTGCGGCGCCGCACGGCATCGAGAGCCCCGAACATCTCGCGACGTTGCTCCGGCGAGACTGCGCCTCCCACGACGACAACAATTTCCGGCTTGTTCAACAAGGCTCAGACCAGAGCCCACGTGCCGTCTGGGCAACGACACGCCCCCATTCACGGTGACGAGATTGGCCAGCGCCTGGCCGGCGAACTCGATCCCGTCCTGCGTGAATTCCTCGGCAACTATCGCGACCACGCCGTATTACCTCTTCCGGGCAGTGGGGCGACATTGTCGGGGTGCTGAAGGTCAGCGGCAGATCGCGGCAAAGGTCCGCGAATGTCTTGCCCAAGCTGCGGTCGAGCATCTCGCGAACGGCTATCGCCGTGAGGAGCCCGTCGTCCTAGCCGCGCCCGATCGGCGGGTTGAAGAAGAAATGCCCCGACTTGTCGAAGCCAGCTATGGCATCGACGAGTTTGGCAACCCGCCTCTTGATGGCAGCTACGGAAGTAGTGACCAGTGATGGTGTCGGGAACTACACCTATTCGGCCGATCAAGGTGCGAAGCGCCATGCCGATCGCCTGCACGCCCACCAGGTTGAGTTCGGGCTTTTTCTCCCGGTCTGGATGGCCGAACCAGCAGCGCGCGTCGTATTCCCGAAAGCCAGTGGCTTTGATGAGGGCACTGTTTTCAAAGACGAATGTGTTCGGCCTGGCTTGGCCGACTATGTCCAGGGTCACGGTTTTGATCCGCTGTTGGGCGCAACAGTCCTAGCACGCTGCCGGGCGCAGGCCCCTTCAGGAGTTGGAGTAGTCCTAAAACGCTGGTTCGCGCCGCCTCATCCAATAGGAGTATGCCCGCCGATGGCCGAAAGGAGGTCTCGTGCAAGCATGGCCATTTGCATTCTCCAAGATGCGTTCTGCTCGGGCGCCAACGACGAGGATGGGTGCAAGATGTCGCTGACCGCATTCAGGTTTCCCTTCCCCGACAATGTCGAAGAAAGGTGTTTTGGACGCCTGGTTCAGCTTCTCAATTTCTAGTGGAAATCGAGAGCTATCCGCCGAACTCCGCCCGTCCGGAGAAAGGATGATGGACTGTGCCGCGTTCCGTCTTGGAGGCATGGGAACACGGCGAAACCCCGACCGCATGTACACGACCATCAATACCCTCACGCGGAACGGTCACGGACGGCAGGTCTGTCTGGGACAGCAGATGTCATTCGTCGACAGGACGAGGGTTTTTCGGGCCGATATCGACGACTATGATCTCCGGCGACACGCCGAAGCGCACCGGCAGCCACGATACGCCCAAACCCCCCGATACGATCATGTGCCGCCCACCCTCGACGACATGCCCATAGGCGAAGCGCTGTCCGTAGGCTGAATTGCTGATGGGGGGGCCGATGAATGGCAAGCGCACCTGTCCGCCATGTGTATGGCCGCATAACGTCAGGCTGACACGGTCAGGGACAGTAATGAAGATGTCCGGTTCATGCGCAAGGAGCAATATCGGATTGCCGTCGTCGGGTATTGCGGCCAATGTTGCAGGCAGATCGTCGACGCCCTTGTACACGCCGCGAGAAAACTGCATGGCCCACTGGTCGCCAAGACCCGCGAGCCAGAATGCTGGGCCATCCTGCTGACGGATAAGCGTGGCGGTGTTCTCGAGGACCGGAATGCCATTGTCGACGAGGGCTGCGCGGACGCTATCGACACCGTGCCACCAGTCGTGGTTGCCGAGAATGGCGTGGCAGCCAAGTGGCGCGGTAAGTTTCGAAAGTGAATTGCCCCAAACAGTGTCGGGCACGATCCCGGTGGCATAGCGCGGCGACACGCCCATCACATAGTCGCCAAGGAGAAGGATGATGTCGGGCTGCAGGCTATTCGAAACACCGACGATCTCGTCGATCCTGGAAACCGGCATCCAAGGCTCGCAGGCGTGGATGTCAGCGACCACGACGATGCGCAGGGGCTTGGCAGTCGTCGGCCAGCGCGGCGGAAGGAGCTTGTAGTGAGTGACACGCAGTCGAAACCGAGGCTCAATCGCGAAGGCATAACTTGCCAGACCGAATGCCGCAAGGGACACGGCGCCAAAGAGCTTCAGGAATGACCGCCGCGACGTCAGCACTTGTATTTCCCAGCAGAACGAGGTCGGCTTTAGAGATCGCCACGAATTCAGCTTGCGGCAGCCTGAACCACATCAACCGCGTGAGAGGCCTCGCGGGTCAATAGTTTCCCAAATCGGCGTCACCTGCAAGCATAGGTCTTTATTGCGCAGGGGAGGGAGCTCGGGCTACCACCCGTCAACTGCTCCGATTTGCCACTGATCTCGGGCGGATGGTGTAGTTCCATTCCGGATGAATGCGTCGCCTTAGATGGCGAGCGCCTCCATCTCGACATCGTTCACTTGTTCCCTGTTTTCGTCGGCCGCGGAATCGACCGCGCGCCCAACTTCAGGCCCGTTTGGTTGTCGTGACTGCGATCAGTTCGACCAGGGCCACACGATCGAGGAGGGCGCCGTCCGCGCCAGGTTTGCGTGATGCGGCAGAACAGGGGTGTTCGATGTTGCTCCACGTCAATGTGCCCGTCGGATGGTGATGCAATGTGGAGCGCGAGGCCTGTCTCGCGAGCATTGCAGTTCGACGTTCCACAACCGGCTTTGGTCATCCAGCTTCGAGCCGACCGCTTCCCGCCTTTGACGTATCGCATGCTTCGGCTGCGCTTCGACAAGATTGCGGCGCTCTCGAGCTGAAACCGGAGGGCGAACTTTCGTCGGCTGCAAACCGGCTTCTTACCGCTCTCGCAGTGTTTCCTGCTTGTATTGCATCATTGGCGAGAGAAAGTAGCTGATGATGCTGCGCGTGCCAGTCTGGGATGTTCATTCGGACCCGAAGCTTGGTAACTCCAGTCTCCTCGGTTCGATCCGAATGGACAACCTGCAGAAAGCTCACAACTAGAGCCTGTTCCATCCCGATGGCATCGGGATGGAGCCCCATCTCTTTTGCTTGAGCAGATCTTCTCCGAAAACCGGGCTCCCGCCTTTTGCTATGCTGACTTCGGTTCGGGATCATGGCTTTGAGGTGCTGTTTATCCAGTCCTTGTTTGGCCACGGCAGCCCCGCGTTCCTTCAGGTCACATAGAATGAGGCTGCGCCGAGCGAAAGATGTGGGGAAAGGGTGGCGAACTGTATTTGAGATGCGCCGCCGGCCCCGTCACTGTCGAAAGAGAGCGCCCCGGTTTCACTGTTGTAGATGATATGATCGGAACTGTCATGCGCGGCTGCACCAACAAAGAAAGCTTTGGATGGAAGCCCTCCCGGCTGAAGCCCGGCAAAAACGGTATCGCTGAGATGGAACGTGTCCTGGGAGCGCTTGAAGTCGGTGATCTTATCGACATTGCCGGCTCCAAGAGCAGTATTGAACGAGAAGACATCGTGGCCTCCGTAACCGGTCAAGACGTCGGCGCCGAGCCCGCCGTTGATGACATTGTTGCCGGCATTGCCCTGGATGGTCTGGGCGAACTCGTTGCCGGTGAGGGTCATCGCCTTCGTGTCGGACGGGTTGTTGGTGGCGAGATGCTCGATCTCCGAGCCGGCTGAAAGCGCATAGCTCACCGAGGCGATCACACTGTCGTTGCCGCCGCCCACTGCCTCAACCACCTTCTCGTTGGCATTATCGACATAGTAAGTGTCGTTGCCGCCATAGCCGATCATCGTCTGGCCAGTGGTTCCATGCAATACATCGGCGCCGCTGGTGCCGTACAAGGTGCCATCGCTGGTGCTGCCGGAAGGAGTGATAGACCCAGTCTCGGTCCCGGTCGTATCAGCGGTTGGGGGAGTGACGTTCGCGCCCGTGACAGTGTCGCCGCTACCTGTCTTTTGATAGAGCTGCACCTCGTCGATCTGCATCTGCATCGACGATGGGGTCGAGCTGTCGAGAGCCGAATGCCATCCGGTCGCGTTCGAATTCGCGACCCCATTGTTCATCATCAATTCCATCGGTTCATCCGGGATCACGGCCTGTGCGCTGGTCACTTGCGCCATCTGCTTCCCGTCCAGATACCAGGTGATCGATTCACCCGGCACCCAGTTGATGCCGTACGTGTGGAAGCCCGCCGTGAGGTCGACGCCGCTGTCGACGACGCCACCGGTCGCCCCTGACGGCCCGTGGAGGTGCCAGGCGAAATTCTGGTCTGTGGGCCCCGAACCGGTAAATCCACCCTCCTGTATATCGATCTCGAAATTGTCGCCGCTGCTGCCCGCGCCTTGGCCGGGCATCATCCAGAGGCCTGGCCATGCGCCGTCGCCACTCGGCGCCTGCATGCTGATCTGAAGGTAACCGCCGTTGAATTCGAAGTTGCCGTAGCTACTGACAGCGCCGGACGTGATCGGGAATGTTTGTGCCGTCCCCTGATTCATGCCGCTGATGGGCTGTTGGATCGCCGTGAGATCCAAGGCCCCGTTGCTCACGGACACTTGGCTCGGCATATCGTAGTCGGCATTATATGGGCCGCCCGGTGTACTTCCTCCCGACCCATTGGTATTCCATGGCCAGCCGTTGGCGGCATTGCTGGTGATGTAGGTATGCCAATTGCTGTCGAGCGCCGTACCGGAGAAGTTCTCCTCGTAGACCAGGTCGCTAGAGGTAAAGCCTGAAGGTGTGGAAAGTGCCATTCGTGATCCTCTTTGAGGTTGAAAACAGGGATTTCTACTGCCGCGCATCGCCGAGGCGCGCGACATGAGCATGCTCGCAGCTAGGCACCGCGAACGGATTTCAAAGTAGCGGAGATTTGGAAGTCCTCGCCCCAGACATATTGTCGAGCGAGCTTAACGTTGAGCCCGCCCTCGAAGGTGAGTTTTGTCAATGGGAATGCTCATCAGGTCCTCCTCCTTGAAACCATATACGGTGTCGCTGCCGACGCCCCACAAGGTGTTCAACGGTTCCAGCCGCTGCCGGATTGAACTGAGAGCAACTCTTCCGGCGGACGTAGCGCCGAGCCTGTCGTATAGTATAAGCACCGTAGACCATTAGCTCATTGCGGTTTTTTGTTTTAATTTCGACCCGCGTTGCTAAATAAAACGCAGATACTTCCGTTTCCTAACCTATTCACACACGGCTTTGTACCTGTGTGAAGTGATCATTCGAGGACGATGTACGTAACCCAACCTGCCATTTGCGGCGAGAATGAGGCTGGGCGATAACTTATTAACACCTTCTAATGTAGGTTGTGTGTCGAACGGCCGCACCGAAACAGCCTTCCGGACGCCCTACGAAAACCGTGTCCGTCGGCTGAAATGTCGCGCTGGTTTGGGCGCCGTGGCTCGAGCGCACCGCCCGTGTCCATGAGGTGATCGAGAGGGGCAGCCGGAATATCTGCCGTTGCTGCGTGGCGGACTAGCTGACGTGCCTGTGGCTGGAACTGCAAGCCCGGATGTTCGACCGTGCCGTTTGCGCGGATCGAAGGTGGAAGGCTGGGACCGTTATCGAGCGCAGCCCTACAGCACCGGACAGGCCGTTTGATCGCCACGCCAGCACGCCTGCATCAGGATCGAATTTTTCAAGATCTGAACAGCGCCAAGACCCAAGGGAAGAATGGTTGCTTAAGTGGCTCTTTGAAATGGCTGAAACGTCGCCCTCGGGCGCGAGGGCGCTTCGTAGCCGCGGGACGCTCCCGCGGATTGTCAAATTTGAACTGCGCAACCATGCGCCAAAGCTCCACCTTGCGGCCGTCTGCGAACCGCCTGGTCTGCTCTCTCGCCGCATCGTCGTCTGTACAGGCAAGGTTGACCCCGCCTATAAATTGGCCGCGTTCGTCCAACTGCGGCATGGCTTGTTCTCGATCAGGGTTGCCAAGCCGTCTCGGCGCCAGCTCGATTTGGATTGAGGCCTCCAGCAGCGCTGAGCCGTTGTCGCCAATCGCTCCACTTTTGTGTACTTCCAAAACAAAGGCGCTGCATAACGACATGCCCGAACATAGAATGTATATCTTCCGCTAGTTGCATGTCATTCACATTCGCCCAAACCACGTGTTGAACGATCTGCTTGAGCGCTCCTCCACTATATCCACAAAGACCCAACGTGACTGCGCCATGATCATTAGCGTATCGAACAGCGCGCAAAACGTTTTCCGAGTTCCCGCTGCCCGAAATGGCAATGACCAAGTCGCCGTCGTTCAGGATGTTCTTCAGCTGCTCGACGAATACATCCTCGAAAGAAACATCGTTCGCGTACGCAAATGTAAGGCCCACATTGTCGATCAGAGTCCGACCACGAAACGGGCGCTTCGTAGAGAGATAGATGCTCTTGTTCCAGTCCGTGATAAAGTGTAGCGCCGTAAGTGAGCTGCCACCATTTCCAAGAGTGATTATTTGCTTGCCGTCTTCCTGTGCCTGCGCGACCAAGGCTACTGCGTTATCAAAGCTTTGGTGATCTAATGAAGCCAGAACGGTCTCGAGCTTCTCGAAATATACTTGAGCGCTGCCGCTGAAGTCATTCATTGGGTGGCCTCCGATGTCGGTTGATAATGAACGATGCGACTCCCGACGAAGTCGAACTTCGCAGGGATATGCTTTAGCTCCCCAAGGGCTACTTTGATTGCGTCGTGGCGATCGAGAGGCGCGAAGAACATGAGAAAACCTCCTGCACCTGCTCCAAGTAACTTGCCGCCCGTGGCACCTGCTCGCAACGCAGTTCGGTACCAGCCATCGATTACATCGTTCGTGATTTCTTCAGAGAGGCTCTTTTTTAAGAGCCAGTTCTCATGGAGGATTTCGCCGAAGGCGTCGAGGTTGCATCGATGCAGTTCATCACGAAGGTGATAGGTGAGCTCGACCATTCGCCTGAGCGCTTTCCGCTTGTCCGGTGCTCTTGCGATCTCCTCTGACTGTCGGACGAGAATGTCTGAAGCACTACGCGTAATGCCGGTGTAAAACATGAGAACTTGTTTCTCAATTGAAGCGATAAAATCAGCTGGGCATATGAGCGGTGACACCGAGACGCTTTCATCAGGGTGAAACTCGATAAGATTCAACCCCCCGAAAGCGGCGGCGTATTGATCTTGCTTTCCAATGGGAGCGCCACAAAGTTCGATCTCAATGCGACAACTATCAGCGCCGAGCCTTGCCTTGGAGATATACTGGCCACGAAACGCATTTAGTGCATGCAGAAGGCCAACGGTAAAAGTGCTTGAGGATCCAAGTCCTGTTCCCTTCGAAGGAATATCGGCAATAGTTGTTATCTCAACTCCTCCAGGGATCCCAAGATATCCCATCGTCGCCCTTACAATCGGATGCTGGATGTGCTCAACACTGTCTACTTCTTCCGTTTTCGAATACGCGATTCGAGTGCCACTATCGAACTTGCGGTTCACATTCACGTAGACGTACTTGTCGATAGCAACGCTTAGGACGGCGCCACTTTCCTGCCGATAGAAGGCAGGAAGATCGCTACCACCTCCCACAAAGCTGACTCGAAACGGCGTCTGACTAATGATCATTGAACTGCCTCTGTCAGCTCAATCGCCCGCAATTGGACGCAATGTTTAGCATGCGCCCGCGATGCCAACACGATCGGTGTCTCGTCCTCTTGGCGCGAACTGTGAATACTCGCTGCAGTCCCCCAATCCATACCTCGCCGCAAGTATTCTCGAGCTACTCTGGACATCCGCACCTCCTCATCAATATCAACGAAAAATGTGTGTGCACGACCGCCCAAAACCACATCGGATAGCCAAAGAGCGACGGTTCCTTCCACGACCAGGATGGTTTTCGGAGAAACGGTTATGCTTTCCGATCTTGGATGCGATATGCGGCTGAGCTTTTCGTAAAAGGGCAGTTCGTGCGTCTCGCGAGAGCGAACGCCCACTAAGCGGCTTAGAACCTGCCTGATCTCGTCCACATTGGAGCGACCCATCACGGCTGGTTCGCGATCCGCGACGGACCGTATCCAGCGATCAAGAGCAACGATTTCCGTCTCAAAGCCGCGCCCGCGAAGGACCTCCGCGATAGCGCTGGAAAGAAAACTCTTTCCGCTCCGGGAGAGGCCCCCTACGAAACAAACATCACCTGGCTTCACATGCGAGATCAGATCAGATGCTGAATTTATCAAGGGTGGATGAACGGCGAGAATGAACTTAGCTGCCTCCAACAAGTCTGAGACGGTATAGTCAGGCGTGACATGATACTTGCTATCCAACCCGCCCGCGCCCGTCTCGACTAGGATCGATCTGATGCCAGACCGCTTTGCGAGAGCGACATCCGTAGACGAATCGCCGATGACCCAGGATTGGCTGCGATCGATATTGAATGCCTCGACCGCCTCATTAATCAACCCAGTAGAAGGCTTGCGGCATTCACAGCGGATCTTCAGCTCTTCCACCTCACCGATAAAGCCGCGATCTGGATGGTGCGGGCAGAAATAGATGGCGTCAACAAAAGCTCCACGGCGGCCAAGCTCAGTCTCCATCTTGTTATGGATCATCCGCAAGTCTCGTGCAGAGCAATTGCCTCTGGCCAAAACGGGTTGGTTAGTGACGACAATTGTCCGGTATTCGGCTCGGTTGAAACAAGCGATCGCGGCCGCGGCTCCCTCAATCAGTTCGAAGCGTTCGGGACGATCGATGTGTCCATGGTCAACATTGATGCACCCGTCCCTGTCCAAAAATACTGCTTTCTGCGGAGAAGTGAGTGAGGCTCGAGCTACGCAGCCCGATTCAAAGTCGGCGCAAACCTTGTCAAGTCGCGCCGGGGTCCCAGCGTCTTTTATGTACTCAGGGCTGTTGTAGCTTCTAATTTTCATACCGGCCCGAAGCATTTCAGGAAAAAGGTCCTTGCCAAAGTCGAGCGGGGTTACTGTGGCGCGCCACCGGAATAAAGCTTGCCTTCTAATATAGTAAAGAGCCGCGCTGACTTTGTTGGGATAATAACAACCGGGATCGTGTGGACATGGATAGAACGCGGTAACCATACCGTCTTCTGACGTTTCTATCAGATCGGAATCATGCGGGTGATCATTCGGATGGGTGAAAACTGTTGCGGCTGCTGCCTTGTTATTTTCATGGAAGCACTTAAAGCGGGTGAGATCGATGTCGAGCATCGTGTCGCCATAGATCGTCAGGAAGTCGTCTTCGAGCAGATCCAAAACGGACAGAACTGCTCCAGCAGTCCCGCGAGGCGCACCGTCATTTACGCAAAGAACGTCAATCCCCCAATTCTCGCGCTGATTGCAAAACTCCACGATTCGCTCGGCAGCGTGGTTCACCAGAATCAAGATCCTCTCGATACCGTGTCGCTTGGCGAGGACGATTTGATGCTCAAGAAGTGGCCTGCCACCAACCTTGACCAGCGACTTAGGCAAGTCATTTGTCCGGCTCCTGAGCCGCGTCCCTCGACCGCCCGCAAGTACAACCGCCTGCATCACAGGTGTCCTTCCTGTCGCACGATTTCTCCGACGGCTTTTCGAACAGCATCAGCCGAACCAAGCTGGGGCCGCCAACCGAGTGCACTGATTTTAGCTATGTCATAGGAAAATCGGGGAACATCACCCGTCCAACCGCGGTCTTCAACTCCATATTCGATCCCTGCGCCCGGTGCGACAGCCCCGACAGTCGTCTCCGCTATGAAGCTAACGGTTACCCCGTTGTCCCCGGGGCCGATATTGTAATAGCCAAGCCGCTCGGATGCGTTCGCACGCAAGTATACAATTGCATCAATCAGATCATTGACGTGAAGATACGCTTTCTGCTGTCGTCCCGATCCCAAAACATTCAGCTTGTTTGGCGTGATCCTTAGCTTTCTCACGAAATCTAGAATGACACCGTGTGTTGCTGGAACGCCGATCACGTTCGGAAAGCGAAAGAGCAAAGCCCGAGCTAGCCAGTTCTCGACGGCAGCGCTGATTAGCGCCTCCGATGCGAGCTTCATAGCACCGTAATTGGAAACGGGCAGCAGCGGCCCGACATCCTCTCTAATCGGAGCCTCCCCCAAATCGCCGTATACTGCTGAACTGGAAGCGAAAGCAAGGAACGGAACCCCCGCCTCCTTCATTGCGTTCAACACGTTGAACGTCGACAGAAAGGTATCGCGTAGATCAACAGAGGCATCGGCGATTCCCGCAGCAATGTCCGAATTGGCAGCCATGTGCCAAACTTCGGAAATCGGAATGCGACTGTGACAATCCATAAAACGGCTTCTCACTGCACCGGCGTCTGAGAGATCCACCTTCTCAAAGATGAACCTCTCATGCGTGAGGAGGCCACTTAGGTTTTGCCGAGAACCTCGTGACAGGTCATCAAAGCCGAAGACCGGATATCCACGATCAACAAAGAGCCTTGCGAGCTTGCTTCCTACGAAGCCCGCAGCTCCCGATACAAGAATAGCGTGCGGTTCACCCAACCGGATTTGCCTTTTCTTCGTGGGCGCAAGCTTTTGCGCCTTAAGTCTTTCGGATTGTGCAATGACAACTTCCATTTACAAGCCTTGACCGCTGGAGAGCCGGGAGTTCGACCGGGCTGGGCGTTAAGCCCTGCGCTCGTCGTTAAGGTCATGCGTCTCATGCGTCATCTCTGAATTCATCGCATGGTTTTCTCCGATCCGCGATCGTTCCTCAGGGGTAGCCCCATTTTGCTGATCCGCACTGAATTGCACCGCGCTCGCCTGTGCGGCGACGCCAACGGCGATCCCAAGAACGGTCAAGGCGCTCCGCACTTTGATCCCGCGAAGCGCGTGCGTGGCGTTCGCAGGCTCTCCAGAAGACGTGGGAGCAAGCTCATGGCGTTCAGAAGCGAATTTTTGCCTGATGCCACATCGTCGCCGAGGATCCGACCATCGTGCTGCGTGATCTGTCGGCCCGCGCGATCGGCGAATTCGGTGGCATGCGGAACCGGATGATGGTGTCACCGTCGCGATGAAGCCCCCGAACAGTGATAGGATCTCGTCGCTGGTACCACTGTCCAGTGAGCCGGTTGGCTCGTTGGCCTCGCGACCGGCCATGTCGGCAATCCAATTGAGTCGATCCGCCCCGCAGGAACTGATCCAAGTCCGTCGCCTTCGCGGAACCGATCGGCGCGGCGGACACCATCGCACAAGCTCACCGCCAACTTGCGAGGCGCTTCAGCTGAAGGCGTCGGGCGCGCGCCGCATCAATCTCATTTGCCTCCGCGTGAATAACCGCGCGCAGGCGGTGCGGGTCGACGAACCCGTGCCGATCGAACCGCTGCCATGATCGATCGCAGGTGATCGAATGGGTCACCCCTCGATGCTGTCGGTCATGCTCAGCTGGTAGACCTGAACGTCGGTCACCTCCAGTTCGAGCGTTGTCGGGGTCGAACTGTCGTAGGCCGTGTGCCAGTCAGACGCGCTGCTGTTGGCGATACTCAGATTAATGAGCAGGGTCATGGCACCGGTCGGCACGTTCGTAGTGACGGTTCGCTTGAGCCCACCATCGAAATAGAACTTGATTGACACGCCCGGTACGTACTCCATGCCCCAAACGTGGTAGTCGGCCGAAAGATCCACACCAGCATCGAAGAACCGCTGTTCGTTGGTGGCAGCCAACAAAGCGTTTGCCAGCACTCCGTTGCCTGACACGGAGCCGTTGAGGAACCCGCCCTCCTGCGTGTCGATCTCGGCCCCGCCCTCGAGATGCCAGAAGCCTGGCCATCCGCCAGTGCTGACGTCCGGCTGCTTCATGCGTATCTGGGCGTAGCCACCGGCAAACGTGAACTTGCCGTGCGTGCAGATGGCGCCCGACTTCCACGTGTACCCGGCGAACCGGTTGCTTCTCGTCGCAACGATCTTCAAGCCTGATGGGCCAGTGCTGATCTGAGCCGGGTCGAAGTACTCGGCGTTGAATCCGCCAGCGTTCATCGCGGAGTACGGCGACGGCACGCTCTGCTGCCAGATACCGTTCTGGTCCGCGATCGCCGCTATCCACTTCGTGGAGTCGAGCGAGTGCCCGGTGAAGGTGTCCTCGAATATCAGCTGACTGGTAGTGTACCCAGCCGGCGGTAGCAGCGACGATCCACCACCTCCACCACTCGTGCAGCACGTGACGATCATGAGCGCTGTGAAACAAATGTACTTCGATACACTTTTCATATTGCCCTCCTCGTAACGAGGGGCTTGACCAAGATGCGATTGCAATGGTCGCCGCCGCTTACCGATGGCACAGCCAATCTTATAGTGAAACGACGAGGACTGGTTACCCCGACTCTATTGCGGCGCGGCAGGTGGGCCTCGATGCGACAATGGGGCACCAGGTTTGAGGTCTCAGTCGGTTTAAGGCTGCTGCCTGACCCTCTTTGTCCTCGCCGCGCATTACAATCTTCAGCGCATCATACGGCCGCAGCCACGCCTTCGCCTGATCCCATGTGGCACGCACATCCAAACCTCGTGCTCCTCATTCGTGGTGTGATCACCGCATGATCCTGGGATGGATCGGTTCGTTCGGCGCTGTCGTGAGGAAGCCATAAACGTAGTGCGGTCCGGCAAGGGTTTGGACTTCGTCCGTCGGTCGCCGTTGAATGTCGTCCACATGCCTCAGGGCGAACCAGACCACGCTTTTTTGGGTCACCGGGCTGGGCTCGGGAGCGTACTCAGCGAAGCTGTTCGCCGGGACCAACAATGGTTTTCCGAGCTGAGCCACGCCAGCCGGTGATGTGAAGTGCTCCTGATGTTCGTAATTGGAAACCTCCGGCTCGTGGCGGTGGCGGCATTATCCAGCCAGGTGGTCTTGGGGCGGTGTGTCGATGCCGATCCTCGGGAGGTACCTCTTTATTCCCGCGATCAGGTTCTTGATCGAGTGATAAAGTCTGCATAGCCGAACGAAGATCGTTGCGCTGCGGCCCTCCGGGCGGGGCGCCTCGACAGTCACTGTGAACAAATCCTGCATCGGTGTCATTGGATGGTTCCTGAATGCTCAAAGTTTTCCTAAGAGATTCGGCTATCAGGCTATACGTGCTGACCGCCAAGCTCGGCCTGCAGCGTCTTCCGCTTTTCCACCGCGCCTATCTTGCGCTTTATCCCCTCTACAAAGGGTATTTTGAAGCAGGCCCAATCGATCAGCTGAGGGAATTCGTGCCACACGGATCACTGGTCATCGACGTCGGCGCCAATGTCGGCTTCTTCTCGCTCCGCTTTGCTGAATGGGTAGGCGATGGCGGAAAGGTGATCGCTCTCGAGCCGGAGGATCAGAATTACAGCGGCCTGATTTGCGCGCTCGAGCGCGCGGGTCTCCTTGGCCGCGTCGAGGCGCTGAGGGTGGTCGCCGCCGCCGAGCCCGGCACGACCTTTCTCGAAATCAATCCGCTTTACCCCGCCGACCACAAGCTTTCCCGGAACGGCACCGGCGTGCCGGTCACCGCCGTGACGCTCGACGGACTGCTCGCGGAAAAGGGACCCCGGCGCCCGGCGCTCGTGAAAATCGATGTGCAAGGCGCCGAACTGCTGACGCTTCAGGGCATGATCGAGATCCTGAGGTTCGCCCGGCCGGCCCTGTTTGTCGAACTTTCCGACCAAGGATTGAACAAGTTCGGGGCGTCGGTTTTGGCAGTCCTGCGCCTCTTGTCGGATAACGGATACGAGGCATACTGGCTGACCCGGACCGGGCACCAAAAGGCAAGCCAATCCGAGATTGAGGCCAGAACAACCGGCACCAAATCTGCCGATGTGCTGTTTCTTCCTGACAGGCCCGCGAACCAGCGCTTCGCACAGCGACTTGAACTGAACGCCGTTCGTTAGCCTGTTTCGGAAAACCGGCTTCCCCGCTGCCAAGCTTCGCGTACTTCTGAGCGACGGAGGAATCGCGCATCAGGTCGTCCGAGAATTTCATCGCGACTTCCATGGCGGCCTTGGCAGCGCCTCGGTATGGGAGCGCGGGATTTCGGATTTCCCGGTCGCACTTGCTCGCTCAGGACGTTCGCCGTGAATCCAGGGTGAGCCTTTCTCAAAATCTGAACAGCGGCAAGACGCGCAGCCGCACTCAAGGGAAGTATTATCGCTTAAGCGGCTTCTTGAAATGGCTGAAACGTAGCCCTAGCAGGCTGTTGAAGAAGTCGCTCGCGGTCGCCGTGTGATCGTGATTCATTGGCTCCGAAGGGATTCGGAGAGCGATGCATGCGTGGCGGCGACGATCGATGGCGAACTGTTCAGATCCTATGAGGAGGGTGGATAGCGACCTGCGCTGTGGCAAGGTGAGGTCGCGTAATCAACACCTTACCCTGGAGGCAAGCATGCCCGTAGCAGCTCACCAACCCAAAGCGCCGACCGCTATCCGCA
>NZ_JAMYSE010000032.1:0-64335 GCF_040321795.1 Mesorhizobium sp. M0244
CTCTGTCGTCGTGGCGCGGCCGTGTAGAATCTGTCCCATAGCGCGTCCTTTGATTCGGACGACAATGGTGCGCCATTAAAGCCTGAGATCAAACATCTAGACAATGCACGAGGGCACAGTCGAACGGCGTTAGCCGCGTGTCCTTAGATGAAGCATTGGATGAACCTCATAGTGCCCGGTGCCGCCCTGTGTGATGGGATCCTCCGAAGTCATCGCCTCATGTCCTGGTCATCGTCGACCTGGTAGAGCGACAGACCATAGCCACCGGCTGGATCGAGCACCGGGCCATGGGCGACGATTGTCCCCTTGCCGAGGAGCCGATCCAGAAAGGCACCATGCTGCTTCATCAATTCGCCTTCATCGGCACTCATCGTCGCCAGGAAGTCGGAGCGAGGCGGAATAAACTTGGCTAGATAGTACTTCATCGTTGGCTCTCGCTTATTTGGTTGCCTGGCGACGCAGCGATTCAGATATCAAGCAGGCAGGTTCATCTGCTTGCGAAAGCTCTTCTCAAAGGACTTTTCGGGAACAAAGCGTCGCATGAAGCGGAGACGGCCTGCCGTCTTTCCAGGCGTGTACCGAATTCGCGGCGTCTTTTCGGTGGCTGCCTGCACCACTTTGTCGGCCACGGCTTCCACCGGGTCGCCGCCTGCGATGCCCTTGCGCCAGGTCGAATTCATCGCTGTGCGCCCCTTTTCATAGACGCTCGAAATCCGGTCAGGTTGTTCCGCGTTCTCTTCCAGCCCGGTGCGAGTGAATGCGGGCTCTACCACGGAAACGCGGATCCCCAATGTACGAAGTTCGTGATCAAGCGACTCGGAATAGCCTTCGACGGCATGTTTGGTGGCGTTGTAGAGAGCCGTGAACGGTCCGGGCAGGAAACCGGCCACCGAACTGATGTTGATGATCCGGCCCTTGCCCTGGCTGCGCATGATGGACAGGACTTCATTGGTCATGCGAAGGATGCCGAAGACATTTACATCAAACAGCTTCTGGGCCCGACCCACCGATGATTCCTCGGCGCCGCCGATCAAGCTCCGGCCGGCATTGTTGACGAGCACGTCGATCCGACCTGCACGAGCGACGACCTCCTTGACCGCATGCTTGACTGACGCGTCGTCAGTCACGTCGCAGCGGATCATCTGGATGCCCTGACGTACCTCATTGGGCGGAGCCCGACGGCTGGTGCCGAATACCCGATAGCCCGCGCGGATGAGCGCAAGCCCGACCGCATGCCCGATGCCGCCCCAGGCGCCGGTTATGAGCGCAACCTTTTCATCGGTTGCGCGCGATTTGACAACCATCATCATTGTCAAGCGACCATCGCGTGTCTTGCATCGAGGCCGGATGACAAACGTCGCGTCGCGTCTTATATGTCGCTCATCATCAATAGCGAGGGGTGCCGTCGTGAAGGTACGCAAGGAGACGGTCGAGCAGAATCGCGAGCGGGTAATCGACACCGCCGCGATGCTCTTGCGCGAACGAGGGATCGACGGCATCGGCATCGCCGACCTGATGCACGCTGCAGGGCTTACCCATGGAGGTTTCTACCGACAGTTCAAGTCGAAGAACGACCTCGTCGTTCAGGCCGTGAAACGCGCCTATGCCAGCATAAACGATGATCTCCGTCAGCGCATGGACGCCACTCCCGACACGCCGCTAGAGACGCTCGTGCGGTACTACGTCTCGGACTATCATCGTGATGATCCGGGGCACGGGTGCAGCCTCACGGCACTCGCGGCCGATGCGGCCCGGCGCGACGATCCAGCGCTTCGATCCTTCTTCGGAAGCATCGTCGGCAACTATATCGAGCTGCTCACCACACTAGTGCCCGCAAGTGACCGAAAGGCCAAGCGCAGTGCCGCGATCGCCATTCTCGCTGAAATGGTCGGATCGATCATCCTCTCCCGCGTCGTGCCCGATCCGACGCTTTCCGGCGAGATCATCGAAACAGTCTCGAACGACCTCGTGAGGCGCCATCCGGCTTCGACGCCTGCATGAACGGGGGCGCCGTTTCCTGTGCCGGTCAGCCCGCATCCACGCGACGCCGCTCACGGGGCACCAACCGACTCACTGCCGCAAAGGCGCGGCCTCTGTCGGCTAGCCGCTACTCTGCGGCTTTTGTCTCGATATCGGCAATCTTCGGCTTCTCGTCCCAGACCATCTGCCGATAGTCGAAGCCGTATTCCAGCGTCGGCTTGACGATGCGGAAATAGGGCGACAGGTCGAAATCGCGCGGCGTGTAGAGCGAGTGGTGGCGGATGTGCAGGATTTCCTTGCGCGAATAGCTCGTTTGGGCCGACGCGCGACCGGGCGGGCGGGTAATCTCGGGCAGGATCGGGTAGCGGATCTGGCCATGGGCTCGGCGATCAGCGAAGAGCAGATGGCGCGTGTCGGGTCGCCGGAACCGAAAGCCAGCATGCGGCGGCGCCAGCGCACCGGGACCGGCGGCGTCGGCAGGAAGTAGCGCAGCATATCGAATATGTTCTTGAGATCGTATTCTCAAGCCAAGCCTGCCGATCATGAAGGCGACCACAATGTCGCGATCCTCGGGAGCCAGGCCGCTGGCCCGGCAGATGCGCGTATTATAGGTGCGATAACGCGACAGCGGCACGGCGATGCAGCCCTCGCCGAGCGTGACCTCGATCAGCCGGCGCCGCTCCGACCCGTCCTCCGGCTCCAGCAACGCGTCGCCGACATAGAAGGCGGCATGCGACCAGGTCGACTGGGTGAGGTATTTGATCGCCGCCGAGACCTTTTGGTTGCCCTCGATGAGCAGGATGTCGCCGGGTTCGAGCGTGCGGCGCAGCGTTTCGGCATCGGACGGCGTGTAAGGCTCGTAGCCGGACGATTCCTCCTGCAGCCGACCGGCAAGCCAGTGGCCAAGTCGGTCCAGAAGCGTGTCGCCGGGCTCGGTCATGCCAGACGGCGATTAGCACAGGCCGGCAGCTTAGACTATGATCAGCCGGCGGCGGGCGCTCCGGTGTCTTCATGCGGCGCAGCTGTGAGATCTTCGCGCACCTTGCGGGCGAGCTTCCTCGTCGAGCGCTTCGGGCTGTCGCCGAAAAGCTCGGCCGCCTCGGCGAGACAGGTCTTTTTCAGGCTTTTTTCCGAGCGCTTCAGAAGCTTGCCGAGAACCCGCGTCTCTTCAGTGGGACCGAGCGGGTGATCGTCGGCAGCGAGAAGCGCGCGCATGACGAGCACATCGTGCAGTTCGCCGAGCCGCTCGCCCAATTCGTCGACGGCCTTGCGCCGGGTCTTGATCGGCGTCGGCCAAAGCCTGCCGAGCAGCGACAGATGCATGCCATGCGTCTTGGCCGCCTTGCGCAGATCGTGGAAATCATCGGCTTCGCCGCGCGAAGCGGCCTTGTCCAGCGCTTTCCTGGCGCGGCGCAAAGTGGTGCGTGCGCCTTCAGCAAGCACGTCGGCGGCCTGCTCCGGCTGGTCGGGCAGCGCGAGCCTGTCGATGCGGCTGATGCTCTCCAGGCAAGCGGCGATCGCAGCATCTATCGCAGCACCGAGATCGGCACCGGCATGCAGCATCTGCTGGCGGGCGACCAGCCTGTCGCGCACCGCATCGAGGCGGCCTTCGGCGCTCTGTTCCGGGAAGGCTGCTGCGAGCCGGTCGACGGTCTCTATCAGCGCGGTCGCCTCGCGGGGACCGGCAAGCTGGGCAGCGACATCCCGATAGCATTGGTTTTCATCCCAGCAGAATGTTTCGCCCCCGGAACGAACGAGGCGCAGCAGGGCGCGCGCGTTCTTCAGCCGCTTGCGGCACTTGTGCAGCGCCTGTTCGGGCCGGTCACGCGCCGCGTCCAGATGGACGAGCGCCTTGCCGACCTCCTCGGTGAGGATGCGCCTGACCTCGCCGGTCAGCGACATGCGCGGATCGATACGAAAGCTCATGCGACGATCTCCGGAATCCCCCCAAGGGCGAGCGACGCGTTATAAAATCTCGGCTCGCCGGTGACTTCGCGGCCGAGCCAATCTGGCAGCATTTCGTCCGGTACATCCTCCGGCGTCTCGAGTTCGGCGATCACCAGCCCCGCAAGCGCCCCGCCGAAGACATCGACTTCGTAGAGATAGCCGCGGTATCTAACATGGTGGCGTGTCTTCTCGATGACACGTCCGATGGCAAAGGCCTGCATCTCCTGCGCCTCCGCCAAAGGCACCGGATATTCGAATTCGTCGCGCTCGCGCGCCTGGCTGCCGAACTTGAGCGTCAGCTTGGCGGAGGCGTCATTGCTGATGCGCACACGCACCGTGCGGGTAGGCTCGGCGACAAGATAGAATTGACGGATATGGATGTCCGCCTCGACCATTCCCCGCCATTCCGCACCTGAGACCAGGAATTTACGCTCGATTTCCTTGCCCATGGCCGGGCACTAAAGCGCGCACGGCCAAAGTTGGCAAGCCGCTTGACCGCCGGCCGTTGACTTTAATCATTCGATTGATTAAACTGCTGGCCATGACCAAATCGCCCAGCGCCAGTGGCCTTCCTCATGAGGCACCCAAGACCGCCGCAGATATGACGCGGACGGCACTCGTGCGCGCGGCGCTGAAGCTGTTCGGACGCCAGGGTTTCGACGGCACGTCGACGCGCCAGATCGCGGCTGAGGCCAAGGCCAATATCGGCTCGATCGCCTATCATTTCGGCGGCAAGGAAGGACTCCGCAACGCAGCGGCCGACTACATCGTCGACACCATCCAGACCATTGCCGGCCAGGCGATCGGCAATCTGCAAGCGCCGGCCGCGGCATTGGCGGATCCCGAGGCTGCGCGGGCACATTTATCCGTCGCACTGGAGCGGATGGTCGCCTTCATCGCGGCAAGGCCGGAGGCCGGCGAGATTGTACAGTTCGTCCTGCGTGAGCTGTCGCATCCAACCGCCGCGCTCGACCGTATCTATGACGGCGTGTTCGAACCGGCGCATAACCGGCTCTGCCTGATCTGGGAACAGGCGACGGGCGAGCCGGCCGAGAGCGAGCGCACAAAACTCACCGTGTTCACGCTGATCGGCCAGGTCGTCTATTTCCGCATCGGCCGCGAGGCGGTTATGCGCCGCATGGGCTGGCGCGAGATCGGCAATGACGAGGCCGGCAAGATCGCGGCGGTGGTGACGGATAATCTCGGTGCGATTTTGGCTCGGCGCGATTTGGCTGCCCGGAAGGATCGTGGATCATGACCCTGCTCTGTTCTTTGCCGCTTGCCGCCCAGCTTTTCAGCGCCTGCGCGCCGGCAGCACCGCTCGCCGTTGGCTACGTCGAGGGCGATTATGTGCTGCTCGCGCCGATCGAGGTGGCGCAGGTCGAGACGATTGCGGTCAAGCGAGGCGACCGCGTCGCGCCCGGCACGCCGGTGGTGACGCTGGAAAACGCCGACGCCAAGATCGCCATCGCGCAAGCCGAGGCGGCCCTTGCGCAAGCTCAGGCGCAACTCGCCGATCTGCAGGTCGGCAAACGGCCGGAAGAGATCGCGGTGCTCAAGGCGCAGGTCGACATGGCCAAGGCGCAAGCCGCCGACTCCAAACGCAGATACACCCGCGCCAGCGATTTGTTCAAACGCGGCACCGGCACGCAGGCCGACTACGACACGGCTTCCGCGGCTCTGGAGACGGCCAACGCGCAGGTCGGCCAGGCGGAGGCCAATCTCGCGGTCGGCGGGCTGCCGGCACGGCCGGAGACGATCAAGGCCGCCGACAATCAGGTCAGGCAGGCGCAATCGGCGCTGGAGCAAGCGCAATGGCGGCTGTCGAAGCGCGTGCTCACAGCGCCCTCGCCTGGCCGTGTCAACGACGTCATCCGCAATCCGGGCGACACGGCCGGGCCGACGGCACCGGTCATTTCGATGCTGCCGGACGGCGCGGTGAAGCTCAGCGTCTATGTGCCGGAAAGCGCGTTCTCGTCGGTCAAGGTCGGCACGCTGCTCAACGTCCATTGCGACGGCTGCGGGTCGGGCGTGAAGGCACGCGTCAGCTATGTGTCGCCGGATCCGGAATTCACGCCGCCGGTGATCTACTCGCTCGAAACCCGGCAAAAGCTGGTCTATCTGGTCGAGGCCCGGCCGGAGGGCGACGCCAGCGCATTACAGCCCGGGCAGATCGTCGACGTCGATCTGGCGGACATCGGAAAATGAACGTCATCGACGTGCACGGCCTGGTCAAGCGCTTCGGCGACAACACCGTCGTCGACCATGTGACGATGGCGGTGGCCGAAGGCGAGATCGTCGGTTTTCTCGGCCCGAACGGCTCGGGCAAGACGACGACCATCCGCATCATGTGCGGGTTGCTGACGCCGGATGAAGGCGAAGGCACCGTTCTGGGCTTCAACATCCGCACCGACAGCCTGAGGATCAAGCGCGAAGTCGGCTATATGACGCAGAGATTCTCATTCTACGAGGACCTGACCATCGGCGAGAACCTCGAATTCGTGGCGCGGCTCTACCGGCTGAAGCCACTCGACGAGCATGTCGGCAGGACGCTTGAGGAACTCGGCCTGACATCACGCAGGAACCAGCTGGCCGGCACCTTGTCCGGCGGCTGGAAACAGCGGCTGGCGCTGGCCGCCTGCATCATGCACAAGCCGAAACTGCTGCTGCTCGACGAGCCGACGGCGGGCGTCGACCCGAAAGCCAGGCGCGAATTCTGGGACGAGATCCACCGGCTGGCGAGCGGCGGGCTGACCGTGCTGGTCTCCACCCATTACATGGACGAGGCCGAGCGCTGCCACCGCATCAGCTACATCTCCTACGGCAAGATGCTGGCCACCGGCACGGTCGAGGACGTGGTGAGGAATGCCGGGCTGACCACGTTCGTCCTGCAGGGGCCGCAGCTCGATCAGGTCGCGGCCGCACTTCATGGCCGCCCAGGCGTCGACCAGGTGGCACCGTTTGGCGCGACGCTGCATGTCGTCGGCTCCGACAAGAACAGGCTGGAAGCAGCACTTGCCGATGTCGAGAAGGAGCACAAGGGCGTGACGGTGACCCCCGGCGAGACCAGCCTGGAGGACGTGTTCATCCAGTTCATGTCCGGCTCGAAGGACAATATGAGATGAAAAATGGGATAAACGGCGTGTTTTCCTTTGCCAGGCTCGGCGCGCTGCTGATCAAGGAGTTCATCCAGATGCGGCGCGACCGCATCACCTTCGCCATGATGCTGGGGGTGCCGCTGATGCAGCTGGTGCTGTTCGGCTATGCCATCAACAACGATCCGAAGAGCCTGCCGGCGGCTTTGGTGGCGATGAGCAGCGATCCTTACACGCGGGCCATGGTTTCGGCGTTGCAGACCACCGGCTATTACCGCTTCGACCGTGTCGCGCAAAGTGCAGCCGAAGCGGAATTCCTGATGGCGCGGGGCGACGTCGCCTTCGTCGTCACCATCCCCGCCGATTTTGCCCGGCGGGTCGAGCGTGGCGACAGCCCGCAGATCCTGATCGAGGCCGATGCCACCGACCCGGCCGTCGCCAGCGGCGCCATCTCTACCCTCGGCACCGTCGCCAACCAGGCGCTGCTAAGGGCCCGCGGCATGCAGGAGACGGCGGCCGAAAATGCCAAGGGCCAGCTCCAGGTCGTGGTGCACCGGCGCTACAATCCGGAGGGCATCTCGCAATATAACATCGTGCCCGGCCTGCTCGGCGTCATCCTGCAGATGACGATGGTGATGATGACCTCGATCGCGCTGACGCGCGAGACCGAGCGCGGCACGATGGAGAACCTTCTGGCGATGCCGTCCAGCCCGCTCGAGATCATGCTGGGCAAGGTACTGCCCTATCTGGCGGTCGGCGCCGTGCAGGTGCTGGTGGTGCTGGCGGCCTCGAAGCTGCTGTTTGCCATTCCCTTCACCGGGTCGATGTCGCTGCTGTTGACGGCGGTCCTGATCTTCGTCCTGGCGCTGGTGCTGCTTGGCTACACGATCTCGACGATCGCCCGCACGCAGATGCAGGCGCTGCAGCTCACCTTCTTCTTCTTCCTGCCGTCGATCATGCTATCCGGCTTCATGTTTCCCTATCGCGGCATGCCGGACTGGGCGCAGGTCTTCGGCGAGGTGCTGCCGCTGACGCATTTCCTGCGCATTATCCGCGCGGTGATGCTGAAGGGCGCCGAGCTGCCGGCGGTCGCAACGGAGATCGGCTGGCTGGTCGTGTTCGTGGCGCTGTTCGCCGGCGTAGCACTGGTGCGGTTCCGCCGGACGCTGGATTAATGCATGTCGCCCAAAAGTGCGCAGCGGTTTGGGACGTTGCCGGTCCTGTCTAGCTTTGGCCGCGGCGCGCCTTCTCTTCATTCGCCAGATATTGGTGAACGAACGCGATCGCCATGCTGCCCTCGCCGACCGCTGACGCAACCCGCTTGACCGGGCTCAGGCGCACGTCGCCGCAGGCAAAGACGCCGGGCGCGCTGGTCTCGAGCAGATAGGGGTCGCGGTCGAGCGACCAGCCCCCGGCCTTCTTCACATCGTCCCCGGTCAGCACGTAGCCGCGTGCATCGCGCACGACATCGGCCGGCAGCCACTCGGTCTCCGCATTGGCGCCGATGAAAACGAACAGCCCGCCGCAATCGTGCCGGCTCACCTCGTTGCTGGCCTTATCGAGAATGTCGATCGCCGTCAGGTGAGTCTCGCCGTGCACGGCCTGGACTTCGGAGCGAAGCTGGACTTTTACGTTTGATTTCGCCCTGAGCTGCTCGATCAAATAGTGAGACATGCTGTCTGCAAGGGAGGGGCCGCGCACGAGCAGCGTCACTGAGCGCGCATGGCCGGAAAAATGCAGCGCCGCCTGGCCGGCCGAGTTGCCGGCGCCGATCAGGAACACGTCCAGCCCATGGGTGGTGTTGGCCTCGCTGCGCGCGGCCCCATAATAGACACCCTTGCCGATGAGCCGGTCGAACCCGGCTATGCCGAGCCGGCGCCATGTCACGCCTGTCGCAAGGATAAGGCTGCGCGCCCGCACGACATCGGTGCCGTCGAGAAACAGGTCGTGCGTGGCCGGATCGATGCCGGCGACCGAGCGGGTGACCAAGATTTCGGCGCCCAGCCGCCGCGCCTGCTGCAGCGCGCGGCTGGCCAGTTCGTCGCCGGAAATTCCGCTGGGAAAACCGAGATAGTTCTCGATCCGCGACGATGTCCCGGCCTGGCCGCCAGGCGCCTCGCGCTCGACGACGATGGTACGCAGCCCCTCGGATGCGCCATAGACCGCCGCCGCAAGGCCGGCCGGCCCGCCGCCGATGATCGCGACATCGTATTCGGTGCCGCGCGGGCGCGTCTGCAGCCCGAGGCGAATGGCAAGATCGCGCACGGCCGGACTTTCCATGATCTCTCCGTCCGCCAGCCGGGCGACGGGACCGTCGTGCGCCGGCCGGCCCGCGGCGGACCAGAAAGCCTCGGCATCCGCTGTGTCGGGCAACAGCCAGGTGAACGAGATCTGGTTGCGGGCCAGAAACCGGCGCAGGTCGCCACACGCCGTGTCCCAGCGATGGCCGACCAAAGTCACGCGCGGCTTCTGCGGCTCGGCGGTGATGCTCTGCAGCCCGCCCATCCGCTCACGGGCAAGCGCGCTGACCTTCTGGGCGACGTCCTTCGAAACCGCTGCGATGGAATAATAATGCTGAACCTCGATGCGCATGACGCGGGACGGTTCGGCGGCGCGATAGCCGCCTGGAAAACCCGAGCCCAGCGCAATCGGCACCTCGCCGAAGATCGTTCCCGGCAGACGCCAGCCGAGCGTCCGCTCGATCCCGTCGAAAGTCTTCACGACTTCGATCTTGCCGGCGAGAACCGCAAACAGCGCAGCCTCTCCGCCCTCGTGAACCGCGAACTCTCCGGCGCTGAGATGAAGGTCGGCCGCCGTCCGCGCCAGCCGCTCCAGCTCGGCCGCCGGCAAACCCGAAAACAACGGGATCGCTCCCACTTCATCAACTGTCAGCATGGCCCCTCGCGGCAGCCAGTTAGCGTTTTTTTCCCGTTTTGATCAACAGAAAAGGGCGGGGTCTCGCCTTGGCGGGTCGTGAAGCAGCGCTTTGAAAGCGCATCGGGTTGTGCCGATATGCACGATCGTTCGGATCGAGATTCATGCAGGCTTGGCCTGACCCGGGACCGCCGCCAATTCAGGCGCATTGAGTCCTTTGAAGGGGTCGCGCCAAGCGTCGATTTCTTCAAGCTGGCGATACCAGCGGCTGACCGAAGGGTAATCATCGAGCGGCAATCGGGCGACATCGTTGAAGGGCAGAAACGTCGCCATTCGAAAGTCGGCATAGGAAACCGAATTTCCGACCAGCCATTCTCGCTCGGAAAGCTCGGCCTCAAGTATTGCAGCGGCGGTGCTGAAGTCCCTCATGCCCTCCTCAACCCGCGCCTGATCGATCGGGCCGAGCCCATAGCGCTGTTTGGTCCCGCGTTCGAAATGCACGACATCGCAGGCTCTTGCGAAGTTCTCTTTGCCCCAACTAAGCCATCGGATCATTTCGGGCTCGTCGTTGCCGGTGCGCCAGAGATCCGAATGCGCGTCGCGCGAAAGCCGGCAGGCTATGGCGTCGGCCTCCCAGAGGCTCTTCCCCAGGCCAACAAGTATGGGCAAGGAGAGATTCGGATTGAGCGCACGAAATCGCTCGGCCTGCCCCGGCGCGAAGGGGGAGGCGAATTCAAACTCGACCTTCGCGTTGAGATAACGTGCCACCGCGACCGCCAGGCGAGGATTGGGATTGCGGCTGAAGAACAGTTTCATTGATCTCAGTCTTTGAATGGTACCGGTTCGACTGGATGCGCAATGGACGCTCGAGCACTTTGAAACGGCACATGACCTGGAACTGGTGCCATCTTAGCCGGCAGCAATGATCTCGGCATAGGTGCTGAAATCGACATTGCCGCCGGAGAGCACCACGGCAATGTATTTCCCGGCAAGGTCGATCTCGCCTGACGACAGCGCGGCCAAGCCGACGCAGCCGCCGGGTTCGACCACCAGCTTGAGATAAGCCATCGCGTCGCGCATCGCCTGGGCCACCGCCCTGTCGGAAACAGCGATGGCGCCGGCGAGGTTCTTGCGGTTGATCTCGAAAGTGATCGCGCCCGGCTCGGCGACGAGAAGGGCATCGCAGATCGAGACATGGCCGGGCTCGTTCGACACCCTGGCGCCTTTGATCAGCGAGCGGCCTGTGTCGTCGAAATGCTCGGGTTCCACGGCCCAGACGGCGGTGCCCGGCGAGGCGTCCTTGACCGCGATCGAGATGCCGCTGCTCAAGCCGCCACCGCCACAGGGAATCACCACCGCATCGAGGCTGACGCCAAGCGCTTTCGCTTGCGCCATCAATTCGAGGCCGATCGTGCCTTGGCCCGCGATGATGGCCGGATCGTCGTAGGGCGGCACCAGGACCATGCCCTTTTCCACGTAAGAACGGACGACGGCAGTACGATCGTCGCGGACCCGGTCGAAGGTGATCACTTCCGCGCCCATCTTCCTGACATTGCCGACCTTCATCGCCGGTGCATCGGTGGGCATGGCGATAACGGCTCTGACGCCGAACATCGCCGCCGAGGCAGCGACGCCTTGCGCGTGATTGCCCGACGAGAAGGCGACGACGCCACGACTGCGTTCTTCCGCTGAGAGCGAGGAGAGCTTGTTGTAGGCGCCGCGGAACTTAAACGAGCCGGTGCGCTGCAATGTCTCGGGCTTGAACAGAATTCTGGCGCCAAAGCGCTTGTTCAGCTCCGGTGATTCGATCAGCGGCGTTTCGACAATCAGTCCAGACAATCGGACTGCTGCGCTGCGGATATCGGCAATGCCTGGAGAGATCATGGCGAGGTCCTGCAAGAAATGAGACCATCTATGGTGCACGGAAAGGGAGGCCGCGCACCAATGAAAAAATGTGACCGTTACAATTCGTCTTTGGGCAGGAAAGGGCGCGCACCTGTCACCTACCGCCTCCCCGGCCCTCCGCTATGGCTCCGGGCATTCGTCGCTTCAATCGATAAATCGTTGTCGAATGATCGGCTTCGCCGACCGCTCACCCCAACAGCGTTTTTCGCCGTTTGGCGCCGCCCATCTTGCGCCAGGTGTTAAAGCGATGGGTGGCGGCGGCGAAGGAGATCTTCATCTGCTGGGCGACCGAATAGCGCGACTTGCCCTCGTCGAACAGACGATAGCAGCATTCGACGCCCTCCTCTGTCAGCTTGCCGTCGGGAGCCTTGTTATGCGGATTGGCGGGATCGAATTTTTCGACCTGCAGCTCGACCAAGCCTTTCAGGCGCTGCAGGTCCGCCTCGATGTTGGCGATGAGATCGAGAACGGGCTTGGGATCAAACGGGTGCTGTTTTGCCGGCATCTGCGGGTTCCTTTCTCTTGGTTCAGATTCGGTTATATAGGTGAACGTTTGCCGATAGCAACGACGGCCTGTTCGGTTTCGAAGTCGGTACGTTTGAGCAGATGAGTGAAGCGCGCACGATTGACCGGGGATGTGCGAGGCCCTAGTTTAGAACTCTTCTAAACTAGGGTGAATTTCTCATGCTTTCCCGCGTTTTCGGCTTTGGCCGCCGTCCCTTCGAATCGCTCTCGGAACAGGAGATCCTGGCGCTCGCCATCTCCTCCGAGGAGGATGACGGGCGCATTTATCGCGCCTATGCCGACGGGCTGGCAGAGGGCTTTCCGCAATCGGCCAAGGTGTTCGAGGAGATGGCGGAGGAAGAGGACGGCCATCGCGACTCGCTGATCGAGCTTTACCGCAAGCGTTTCGGCGAGCGCATACCGCTGATCCGGCGCGAGCATGTGAAGGGCTATTACGAGCGCAAGCCGGACTGGCTGGTGAGGCCGCTCGGCATCGATCATGTGCGCAGCCAAGCCGAGGCCATGGAGCGGCAGGCCTACCTGTTCTATGTCGAGGCAGCCAAACGCACAGGCGATGCCTCGACGAGAAAGCTGCTCGACGATCTGGCGGTCGCCGAACAAGGCCACGAGACGCTGGCGCAGCGGCTGGAGCAAAAGCATGTACCGGGCGCGGTCAAGGACGAAGAGGCGGCGGCCGAGCAGCGCCAGTTCATCCTGACCTACGTGCAGCCCGGGCTGGCAGGGCTGATGGATGGCTCGGTGTCGACGCTCGCACCGATCTTTGCCGCGGCCTTTGCCACGCATGACACGTTCCAGACCTTTCTGGTCGGGCTTGCCGCCTCGATCGGCGCCGGCATCTCGATGGGCTTCACCGAAGTGGCCTCTGACGACGGCAAGCTATCCGGCCGCGGCTCGCCGGCAAAACGCGGGCTGACCGTCGGCGTCATGACGACGCTGGGCGGGCTCGGCCACGCGCTGCCCTATCTCATCCCGCTTTTCTGGACGGCGACGATTGTCGCCGCGGTCGTGGTGTTCTTCGAGCTTTGGACGATCGCCTTCGTGCAGAATCGCTACATGCAGACGCCATTCTGGCGCGCCGCCTTTCAGGTGGTGCTGGGTGGCGCGCTGGTGTTTGCGGCAGGGGTGCTGATCGGGAATGCCTAGCAGTCCCTACCCATTCACCGCCCGGCTATCTGCTGGCGCCTCGGCGCGTTCAGTCAGGCCGTAGTCGCGTATGACGTGGGCGATGCGCAAACGGTAGCCGGCAAAGATGCCGCTGCGCCCGGCCTTCTGCGCCTGCCGATGTTCCTCCATGTTGCGCCAGGCCTTCACCGCCTCCTCGTCCCGCCAGAACGACAGCGACAGGATGCGGTTCGGATCGGCAAGGCTCTGGAAGCGCTCGATCGACAGAAAACCGTCTATGCCGTCGAGCAGCGGCCGCAGCTCGGCGGCGATGCCGAGATAGGCGTCGCGTTTGCCCGCCGCCGGCTCGACCTCGAAAATGACCGCGATCATGGCTTCACCAAAGGAGCATGGGGCCCGGAGGCCAGCTTGAGGAAGATGCGATCCTCCTTCAGGATGAATCTTTCCCGTCGGGCGAACTCATAATTCGCCTTGCCGGCGGGATCGGCGGCGAGCCGAGCCCGATAGGCTTCGTAGGCCGCCAGACTGTCGATATTATACGCGGCATAGGCCGTGGTCGCCGAGCCTTCATGCGGCGCGAAATAGCCGATAAGATCGGCGCCGCAGCGCGGGATCGCCTGCCCCCAATTGCGGGCATATTTCTCGAACGCCGCTTTGCCGAACGGATCGATCTCATAGCGGATGAAGCAGGTAATGGTCATTTTCGCCCCCTTGGCGTGTGGATAGTTTCTTGCGACCACAGTTCGAGTTGGGTCGAAACGTTCCGAAGATCGATGTGCTAGGCAATTTCCCTCGCAGTCAGGCTTGCCAGAAGGATTTCGCGCATTCGCGACGGACGTCTTCGGCAGTGAGGCCAAGGTCACGCAGCAGATGATCGTCGATCTCGGCGAGGTCGCTGCAAATGGCGGTCGTACCACCGCGCCAGGAGCCGCAGCCGCAAGCGGCGCAAGGTGATGAACGGCCGGCGATCGAAGCGGCCGGCGGGCGCGGCGTCGAGAATGGTTCTTGTCATCGTCGTCTCCTTGATCCGGGCCGAGAATAATGGTTACCTGACGAGAATGCTTCGATGAGGAACGAACAATGCGTGAAGGACCCGACATAGCCCGCATCGCCAGCCTGGTCGGCGATCCGGCGCGTGCAAACATGCTCACCGCGTTGATGGGTGGCACCGCACTGACGGCGAGCGAACTGGCACTCGAGGCCAGCGTGTCGCTGCCAACCGCCAGCTCGCATCTGTCGAAATTGATGGAAGGCGGGCTGCTGACGGTGGCGAGCCAGGGACGGCACCGCTATTACGGCCTCGCCGGGCCGCAGGTGGCTGAGATGATCGAGGCGATCACTGGCGTCGCTGCTGCTGTCGGGCCGCAGCGGGTGCGGCCCGGCCCACGCGACGCGGCCATGCGCGTGGCACGGGTCTGCTACGACCACCTCGCCGGTGAGCAGGCGGTGGCGATGCTGGACCGTCTTGTCGCTCGACAAGTGCTCCTGCGCGACGACAAGGAGATCCGACTTGGGCCGTCAGCCGCCTCACATTTCGCCGCGATCGGCATCGATGTCGAGAGCAAGGCGCGGCGACCGGTGTGCCGGGCCTGCCTCGACTGGAGCGTGCGGCGTTCGCACCTCGCCGGCACGCTGGGCGCCGCCATTCTCGATAAGATTCTCGCTGAGAAATGGGCGCGGCGCGAGAAGGACAGCCGTGCCGTGATCTTTTCACCCGTAGGCAAGCAGGCCTTCCAGAAGACATTTCTCGCCTGACGGCTCGCTTCGATGCGCTAGCCGCGCTTGAGCAGCTTGGCCTGCTTGAAAAAGTCCGTCCAGGGATCGGCTTGTCCGAGTCGCTTCAGCGTCGTCTTGTCGCCGATCGGAAAGGCGTTCGGCGGCAATCCGGCCTCGATCTCCGCCCAGGTCACCGGCATGGATACTGTGGCGCCCTTCTTGGCGCGTGACGAATAAGGAGCGACCGTGGTCGCGCCGCGGCCATTGCGCAGATAGTCGACGAATATCCTGCCGGTGCGCGCCTTCTTCGACAGTGTCGCCGTGTAGCGGTCGGGTGCGGCCTGTTCGAGGGCGCGGGCGAACTCATGGGCGAAGCCCTTTACCTCGTCCCAACCTGCCGACGGCTTCAGCGGCACGACGACATGATAGCCCTTGCCGCCTGACGTCTTGACGAAATTCGGCAGGGACAGCTCGTCGAGCCGGCCGCGGATATCGAGCGCCGCGGCACGCACCGCCTTCACGTCGACGCCCTCGTCCGGATCGAGATCGAAGATAATCTGGTCGGGCTTCTCCAATTCGTCTGTGGTGCACCCCCAGATGTGGATTTCGACCACGCCGAGCTGCACCAGGGCCACGACACCGTCGAAATCGCGAATGAACAATATCTCCTCGCCGTCGGTTGGATCCTTCATCACGGCGATCTTGTCGTGCATGCCGGCCGAGGCATGTTTCTGGAAGAAGCGCTGGCCGCCAACGCCGTCCGGCGCCCGCACGAGGCTGAGCGGCCGGTTGATGACGAATTGCTTCATGCGCGGCCAGACCAGCGCGTAATGGTCGACCAGATCCTGCTTCGACACCTCCTCCTCAGGCCACAGAAGTTTGTCCGGGCGAGACAGCGTGACCGAGGTTTTCGCCGTCCCGGCGGGTTTGGCGGGCTTTGCCTTGGACTGCTCTGCCGGAGCTGAGCGTGCTTTCGGTTTCTCCTGCACGACTTCCTCCGCCGGCTTGTCCTCGCGCAGTCCCTGGAACGACGCGTGGCGTATTATACGGTCCGACGTCCAGCTGCGAAACTCCACCTCGCCGACAAGTTCGGGCTTGACCCAGACCAGCCCCTTGCCCCTTGGCACCGCCCTGTCGAAGGGCGAGGTCGTCGTCTTCAGCGCATCGAGCCTCTTCTTCAGCTCGTTGGTGCTTTTGGCCGTGAAGCCGGTGCCGACGCGGCCGGCATAGCGCAGCTTGCCGCCCTCGTGATAGCCGACCAGCAGCGAGCGCAGGCCGCGCCCGGTCTTGTCCGACGGCATATAGCCGCCGATGACGAATTCCTGGCGCGCCGTGCATTTCGATTTCACCCAGGAGGGAACGCGGCCGCTGCGGTAGGGCGCATCGGCGCGCTTGGAGACGACGCCTTCGAGCCCCAGGCGGCAAGCATGCTCCAGCATGATCTTGCCGGGCTCGGCAAAGTGCTCGCTGAAGCGCAGCGCCGAATCCTCGGCCTCTTCGGCGAGCAGGCTGCGCAGCCTTTCCTTGCGCTCGACCAGCGGCTCGGAACGGATGTCCTCACCATCGAGACGCAACAGGTCGAAGACGTAGTAGATGAAACGATCGGTCCGGCCTGCCGACAGATCTTGCTGCAGCAGCGAGAAAGACGAGACGCCGTTATCCGCCAGCACGACGATTTCGCCGTCGATGATGGCGTCGGTGCATTTCAGGCCCCCGAGTGCGGCGACGAT
Organism: Mesorhizobium sp. M0244; assembly: GCF_040321795.1. NCBI lineage: Bacteria > Pseudomonadati > Pseudomonadota > Alphaproteobacteria > Hyphomicrobiales > Phyllobacteriaceae > Mesorhizobium > Mesorhizobium sp. M0244. The sequence goes on from NZ_JAMYSE010000032.1 coordinate 16,895, forward strand.
CGCGCCACCGAATTTGTCGGTCCAGTCGAGGCCGGTGCGTGTCAAAAGCCGCACCTCTGTACCGGCAAGCTGCGCCTGCATGCGATAGCCGTCGAACTTCACCTCATGAAGCCAGTCCTTGCCGGGCGGGGCGTCCCGCTCCAGCGTGGCAAGCGCCGGTTCGATGAATTCGAGCCGCCTTGCCGTCACGGCCTTCGCCTTGCCGGTGGCCGGCCTGTTGGATTGCCAGACCCTCGGCTTCTTGCCATCAGCCGTCTTGCCTTCGCCGACCTCCTCGATGGTCAGGCCGGATTTCACCGATTGTGGCGCCTCCTGCAGAATATCCTCGCCGGGACGTGCGGCGGCATCGTCGGACTTGATCAGCAACCAGTTGTCGCGCTTTTCGCCGGGGCGCGGCTTCAGCCGCACCAGATGCCAGGCGCCGTGCAGCTTATGGCCGTGCAGTTCGAAGTTGATATGGCCTTTCTTCATCGCCTTTGCCGGGTCGCCTTCGGGGACCCATGTGCCCTCGTCCCAGACAATGACCGAGCCGCCGCCATATTGGCCCTTTGGGATAGTGCCTTCGAACGGCGCATAGTCGATTGGGTGGTCCTCGACATGCACGGCGAGCCGCTTCTCGTGCGGGTCGAGGCTCGGGCCTCGCGTCACCGCCCAGCTCCACAGCACGCCGCCATACTCAAGGCGAAGGTCGTAATGAAGCCTGGTGGCGGCATGCTTGTGGATGACGAAGATGCAACCCGGCTCGGCTTTCTTGCCGCGCGAAACCTTGCCGGCCGGTTCGGCGGTTTTCTTGAAATCGCGCTTGGCGTGATATTGTTCGAGGCCGACCATGGGCTGATCCTAAGCCGATTTGCGCCGGGCGGCTTTCGGTTTGGCACCTTTTGCCGGCTGCCCGGCCTTTGGCGGCGCGCCGGCCTCCGAGGAGAGGCTCTTCTTCAGTGCATCGAAGAGATTGACGACGTTGGAGGGCCGCGGCTCTGCCTTGGTCTTCGGTGCCTTCTTGCCGGCCTTCTTGGCGCGGACCAGCTCGATCAGCGCGTTCTCGTATTTGTCTTCGAATTCGGAAGGGTCGAATTTCGCCTGTTTCTCATCGATGATGTGCTCGGCTAGCCTGATCATCTCGGTGTCGGTCTTCACCGGCTTGATGTCGCCGAACACCATCTCCGGCCTGCGCACCGTGTCGCCATAGCGCAGCGTCGTCAGCAGCAGGCCCTTGCCCAGCGGCTCGATGACCACCGGACGTTCGCGGCGGTAGAGCACGATGCGGGCAAGGCCCGCCGTCTTCTTGGCGGCCATGGCGTCGCGGATGACGGCGAAGGCCTCTTCCGAAACGTCGTCCGCCGGCGTCACATAATAGGGCGTATCGAGATAGATCTGCTGGATCGAGGATTTTTCGACGAAACCATCGAGGCTCATCGTATGCGAGGATTCGATCTGCACGGCTTCGATCTCCTCCTCCTCGATTTGGACGAAATCGCCGTCGCCGATCTCGTAGCCCTTGATCTCGTCGCCTTCATCGAGCGGCTTGCCGCCTGCCGAATCGACATAGACGCGCTTGACGGTGTTGCCGGTCTTGCGGTTGAGCACGCGGAACGAGACTTTCTCGGCGTGTGTGACGACATTGGTCAGTTCGACGGCGCAGGTGACCAGCGAAAGCTTGAGATACCCTCTCCAGGCGGGGCGCGGCGCCATGACAAACTCCCTGCGCGACAACATTCAACCGAGAACGAGCAAAGTCCGTTCAGGTTCCGGCGGTGCAAAAGGCAAGCCCAAGCTTTCGGGCCCGGGCTTGCCTTGAACTCGATCGCGGCCTTACTCGGCGGCCTGCAGGTTGATCTTGCTTTCCGCCATCTCGGTGAGCTTGCGGTCAGTCGCCTGCTCTTCCTTGATATTGTTGGCCAGGACATTGGCGCAGTCGCTGCGGCCAAGCTGCTTGGCCCAGGCTATCAGCGTGCCGTAACGGGTTATCTCATAATGCTCGACCGCTTGCGCGGAGGCGATCAGGGCGGCATCGAGAACGTCCTTGTCGTCGATGTCGCCGCTGACTTCATCGGCCTCCTCGAGAATGCCGTCGATGGCCGGACAGTTGACCGTCTTGGCCTTCACGCCATGCAGTTCGAACACCTGCTCGACACGCTCGATATGGCCCTTGGTCTGGCCGAGGTGCTTCTCCAGGCCGGCTTTCAACTGCGGATTGGTCGCCTTGTCGATCATCTTCGGCAGCGATTTCTCGATCTGTTTTTCGGCGTAGTAGATGTCGCGCAGCGTGTGCACGAAGAGATCGTCGAGTGTTTTGATATCTTTCGAAAAGAAGCCCATGGCTTTTGCCTTTCCATTGCTCTTGCTGTTTCGGATTTTGGGCTGCGGCTCAACCTGAGCACCGCAGCCTGCGGAACCGGTCGTCCCGCACTGGGAAATCAACGTGCGGGCTGACGGGCCGGTTCCTGGTTTTCCGGCCGCGTGCACGGAAATTTCGCGGTGGCAGCAAAAGTGAAACAAACCCGCGCCTCGGCGACATCAGGCGAAACATATGTGATGCAAAAGTCACACTAGGCGAAATGCCGACGGACTGCACGGAAACACCGCGAATCAGCCGCATTCCAGCCATGAACAAAGGCATTTTCGACCAGAGATTAACATCGCGTTCACCGACTATTCACGCCTGGACGCTATGATCCCCGCAATTCGGAAGGGACATCCGAAACGGGACAGGGACCGAGTAAAATGAGCTTCTGGAATCAAATCGCCGGCTATGCTGCCGCCATCCGCGAATTCGTCGCGCCGACCTATCGGCCCGAGCGCTATTACATGCGCGGCCCAGGCCCCGCCTGCGCGCGCCGCGGCAACACGCTTGGGATCAGCGTGCACTGATGATGACCACGGAAAGCCGTCACGACAGCCGGATCTGCCGGCCTGACGCCGACAACCGGTCAACGACCTATCGCGCCGAGCGCCCTGCGCTGACCGACAGACGGCGTGCGACAACGCCAAGGTTCTAACATTCCGGGCTTTGATCCAGCCGCCGGCAGGCCTAGTTTCATCTGACACCAGCTGTCAGGCGCCACGTGACCGTCAAGCCGAACCATTCTCCTGAACCGCCGGAATTCGATGCAAGTCGCCCGTTGATCGTGTTCGACGGCGTCTGCGTGTTGTGCTCGGGCTTTGTGCGCATGGTGGTGAAGCTCGACCGCAAGGGCCACTTCCATTTCGTAACGGCGCAGTCGCCGCTCGGCGAGATGCTGTTCAAGAAATACGGGCTGCGGACGGATAGCTACGAGACCAATCTCGTCATCGTCGATGGCGCCGCTTTCACCCGCCTGGACAGTTTCGTTGCCGTCATGGCCGAACTCGGCTGGCCGTGGCGGGCGGCGCGGGTCCTGCTGCTGTTGCCGCGCCAGCTTCGCGACTGGCTCTACGACCGCATCGCAAAGAACCGCTACGCCCTGTTTGGCAAAAAGGACAGCTGTGAAATCCCTTCCGCCGAGGTCAGGGCAAGGTTGATCGGCTAGGGTTCGTTGCCCTCGCCGGACGTAGCGAGCGGGTGGCGCGCCGGCACTTTGGGGGAACTGCGAATGAAGGTTCTTATAGTCGGCGGCTATGGCACCTTTGGTGGCCGTATCGTCGAGCTGCTTGAGGACGAGCCGCGTCTGATCCTGATCGTCGCCGGGCGTTCGCTTGCCAGGGCCGATGCCTATTGCAAGAAGCGCGCCCCTACAGAAGCCCGGCTGGTGCCGGCGTTGTTCGACCGCGATGGCGATCTCGCCGCGCAGTTCGCTGCGCTGCGGCCCAACATTGTGGTCGACGCGAGCGGTCCGTTCCAGGCCTATGGTGAAGGACGCTATCGTCTGATCGAGGCCTGCATCGCTCAGCGCGTCAACTATCTCGATCTTGCCGACGGCTCGGATTTCGTCGCCGGTGTCTCTACGTTCGACGAGGCGGCGCGAAACGCCGGGATCTTTGTGCTGTCCGGAGTGTCGAGCTTTCCGGTGCTGACGGCGGCAGTGGTGCGTCACCTGTCGTCAGATCTGGCGCCGGTAGACAGCATTCGCGGCGGCATCGCGCCGTAGCCCTTTGCCGGAGTCGGCGAGAACGTCATTCGCGCCATTGCCGGTTACGCCGGTCAGCCGGTGCGGCTTGTTCGTAATGGCCGTCCCGAACAAGGCCATCCGTTTACCGAGCAGCTGCGCTACACAATCGCGCCGCCGGGCCGGCGGCCGCTTCGAAACACGCTGTTCTCGCTGGTCGACGTTCCGGACCTGCGCGCCTTGGCCGAACTTTGGCCCGAGGCGAGGACGATCTGGATGGGAGCCGGCCCGGCGCCCGAGACGCTGCACCGCGCCCTGATCGGCCTCGCCTGGCTGGTGCGCGCCGGATTGATCGGTTCGCTTTCGCCGCTGGCGCCGCTGATGCAGCAGGCAACGAACCGGCTGCGCCGGGGCGAGCATCGCGGCGGCATGTTCGTCGAGGTGGAGGGATCGGATCGGGCGGGCGCCACCGCCAAGCGCTCGTGGCATCTCCTGGCGGAGGGCAATGACGGGCCGCTGATCCCGTCGATGGCGGTCGAAGCGTTGGTCCGCAAGGCATTGGACGGACATAGGCCCGCGCCGGGCGCACGGGCTGCCGTGCGCGATCTGGAACTCCGGGATTATGAGGCTCTGTTCGCCGGGCGGACGATCTACACCGGGTTCAGGAGCGGGGCCGCGGACGAGCACAAGCCGCTTTATGCCGCGCTGCTCGGCGATGCCTGGCAAGGCCTGCCCGACGCAATTCGTGCAATGCATGACCGTACGATTACGGCGGAGGGACGTGCGAGCGTGGAGCGCGGGCGCAATGTTCTTGGCCGGCTAATGGCCTGGATGGTGGGCTTCCCCGGGGCAAGCGGGGACATCCCGGTTCATGTCCGCTTCGACACCGACAAGGACGACGAGACCTGGACACGGACATTCGGCAGGCACAGCTTTTCGAGCGTACAGTTCGCAGGCCGGGGTCGATCGCAGCGCCTGCTGTGCGAACGCTTCGGCCCGCTGACCTTCGCGATGGCGCTGGTTGCCGAGGACAGCCGGCTGGCGCTGGTCTTGCATCGCTGGAGCCTTTTCGGCCTGCCGCTGCCGATGTGGCTCGGTCCACGCTCGACTTCTTACGAAACGGTGGAGGACGGCCGCTTCCGCTTCCATGTCGAGATCTCGCATCCGCTTGCCGGTATGATCGCCCGCTACCGCGGCTGGCTGGAGCCCTCCGGCCCGCATGGCTCCAGCGAGATCGTCTCGCCTGCCGCCTTGCCAAGTTCGCGGCAATCCTGAGCCGTGCACAGCGTCCAGCCTTCACCCGTGGCGCCCGAGGCGGCGAGCACCAGGCGCCGCTGTGGCCCGACCTGGGGCGCATAGATCCACCAACCTTCGCGCAGCACCGAGCCTTGCGGCGGCTCCATACCGGCCCCAGAGCCCTTGATGCGGGCCTCGACGAGCTGCAGGCCGGACGGCAGCACCTTCCAGTCTTCCTGCCACCGGGTCTTCTCCACCGAATGCGTCCAGGCGAGCGTGAAGGCGGCCACAGTGAGCGTCGCCGTCTTGCCGGCTGCGACGATGCAGAGGCTCATGCCGAACTGGCCAGCGACGCCTGCCGCGCACGCCAGCAGTGCCAGCCGATCCAGGCAAGAGACAGCGCCCAGCCCGCCTCGTCGGTGAGCGGCAGCGCCGCAACCAGCAGCACGCCTGCGGCGAAGGCGACGAGGCGTTCCCACCAGGTCATGCGCCGGGCCAGAAAGCCGACGGCGGCGGCGCCCCACAGGACGATGCCCATGCAGGCTTTGATGACGATATAGGCGACCTCGACGGGATAGCCGAACTGGGCGGCGATCGGACCGGGGTCCTGCAGCATCAGCGCCGGGGTATAGACCGCCATGAACGGCACCACGAAGCCGGCGATGGCAAGCTTGGTGGCCTGGATGCCGATCTTGAGGCCGCTTTCCTTGGCCATGGGTGCGGCGGCGAAGGCGGCCAGCGCCACCGGCGGAGTGAGATCGGCCATGATGCCGAAATAGAAGACGAACATATGGCTGACCACCAGCGGCACGCCGAGCGACAACAATGCCGGCCCGGCTAGCGAGGAGGTGATGATGTAATTGGGAATGGTCGGGATGCCCATGCCGAGCACCAGGCAGGTGAGCATGGTCAAAAGCAGCGACAGGAACAGATTGTTCTCGCCGATCGAGATGATCCAGCCGATGAAGGTCGAGGCAATGCCGGTGAGCGTCAGCGTGCCGATGACGATGCCGACAATGGCGCAGGCAATGCCGACCGGCAGCGCGTTCTTTGCTCCCTCAGCAAGGGAATCGATGCATATGCGCAGCGTCTCGCGCCCGCCCTTGGAGGTGAGGCAGGCGATAACCAGCACGGCGATAACCAGGCTGAGGATGTTGACGCCGAACCTCATGAAGGAAGCGGCGGCAAGCCCGAGCGCCAGCCAGAAGACGACGCGGAAGGCAAGCGGCCCGATCAATGCCGCCAGCGGCGTGCCGAGGATGAGCACAATGGTCAAGGCCAGGCCCATGGTGCCGGCGAAGACCGGTGTATAGCCGGCAAACAGCAGGTAGATCAGCGCTGCCAGCGGCAGCACCAGCGGCCAGTGTCGTCTCACTGCATCCCACGGATTGGGCAGGTCGGCCTTGGCCATGCCGTGCAGGCCGGCCTTGCCGGCCTCCAGGTGCACCTGCCAGAAACAGGCGCCGAAATAGAGCAGCGCCGGGATGATCGCCGCCTTGACCACCGCGGCATAGGGGATGTTCAACGTCTCGGCCATGATGAAGGCAACCGCTCCCATCACCGGCGGCATGATCTGGCCGCCCATCGACGAGGTCGCCTCGACGGCTCCGGCGAAGGCCGAGCGGAAGCCGAAGCGCTTCATCAGCGGGATGGTGAACTGGCCGCTTGCCACCACATTGGCGACGCCGGAACCGGAAATGGTGCCCATCAGCGCCGAGGACAGCACGCAGACCTGCGCCGGGCCGCCGCGCCATGAGCCGACCAGGCCAAGCGCAAAATCGTTGAACAGCGCGATCATGCCGGCGCGTTCGAGAAAGGCGGCGAAGACGACGAAGATGAAGATGTAGGCGGCCGAGACATAGATCGGCGTGCCGTAGATGCCTTCCGTGCCATAGGCGAAGGTGTCGACGAGCTGGGCGAAATCATAGCCGCGATGGATGAAAGGCGGCGGCAGATGATTGCCGGCAAATGCGTAGGCGAGAAAGATGAAGGCGATGACGGCAAGCGGCAGCCCCATCAGCCGCCGCGCCGCCTCGAAGACCAGCACCACCAGCACCGCGCCGACGATCAGGTCCGGCGTGGTGAGAAAGCCGGAGCGGCGGATGAGGTCGGCGTAGAATACCCAATTGTACAGGCCGGTGGCGAAGCCGAGCACACCGAGCGTCCAGAACACTGCTTTCGCCGGGACGCTTTTGGCGCGCAGATTGGCGATCAGGGCAAAGCCGAGCAGCAGCAGGAAGCCGACATGCATGGCGCGCACGACCTGGCTCGGGAGGCTGCCATAGGCGGCGATGTAGATCTGGAAGATGGAGAAGGCGATGGCGATGAAAAAAGCCGCCTTGCCGGCGATGCCTTCGCCGAAGCCCGGCGGCAATCCTTCGACAGGGGCTTGGGCTGTGGGGGAAAGAACGGTCGGGGTTTCGGTCATTAGCGGGGTTCCTGGCGGTCGGCTCCCTCCCCTCAAGGAGGAGGGAGCGCCCTACTTCAGCAGTCCCTTTTCCTTGTAGTATCTCTCGGCGCCTGGATGCAGCGGCACCGGCATGCCGTCGAGCGCCTTTGCCGGGTCGATCGCTTTGGCGGCGGCATGGGCGGCGGTGAGCTGGTCGAGATGCTCGAACAACAGCTTGGTCATCTGGTAGGCGGTCTCGTCGGCGACATCGGCGCTTGTGATCAGGAAATTGCCGACAGCGGCGGTCGCGACATCCTCGGTCTGGCCCTCATAGGTGCCTTTCGGGATGACCACCGAAAGATAGGGCGAGCCGATCTTGGCGACGTCCTCCGCCGGCACCGCAACGATGTTGACCGGCAGCGAGGTGGCGAGGTCACGGATCGATGCAACGCCCAGGCCCGCCGATTGCAGCGTGGCGTCGAGCTGGCGGTTCTTGATCAGCTCCACCGATTCGGCGAAGGGCAGATATTCGATCCGCCCGAGGTCTTCGTATTTCAGCCCGGCAGCGGCGAATATCGTGCGGGCGTTGAGCTCGGTGCCCGAAGCCGGCGCGCCGACCGACAGGCTCTTGCCCTTGAGGTCGGCGAGCGTCCTGATGCCGGACTCCTTGCTGGCGACGATCTGGATGTAGTTGGGGTAGATGGCGGCAATGCCGCGCAGCTTGTCGAGCTTGCCTGGGAAGCCGGCTTCGGTATTGCCTTCGGCGGCCAGTTTGACGGAATCGCCCAGCGCAAAGGCAATCTCGCCCTTACCCTGCTGCAGAAGATTGAGGTTTTCGACCGACGCTTTCGTCGCCTGCACCTGGGTGCGCGCGCCTTCGATGCCCTTGCCGTAGATTTCCGACAGGGCGACGCCGAGCGGATAGTAGACGCCGGACGTGCCGCCGGTCAGCACGTTGATGAATTCCTGCGCCTTGACCGATGCCGCGCCAAACCCAAGCGACAGCGCCAGCACGCCGGCTGCAACAAATTTCGTCCTGAAATAGAGCATCCGATTTCCTCCCTGAAAATTCGCCGCCGTGCCGTCCTCTGCGGCGCGAAGCGAGGCAAGTTTAGACGGCGGGCGGGAAATGCCAACCCGCAATAGCAGTGATTAGACGAACGGCTAAGCAATGCCGCAACACACAGGCGCTTGCGCGATGTCGCATCGCGGCCGAAAGATTTTTCCAGCGCCTGTCGAAATCGGGCAGGGCCGCGCGACATACGTCCGGCTCGCAACGATGCGGCCTTCGAGAAACGGGAGAAGACCATGCGATACATGCTTTTGATCTACGGAAACGAAGCCGGGATGGCAGCCGCGCCGGCAGACGCGGTGACACAGATGTCGAGCGCCTATGTCGCCTACACCGAAGCGCTGAAGAAATCGGGCGCCTGGCTTGCCGGCGACCGGTTGAAGTCGACGCAATCCGCCACCTCGGTGCGGATGGCCAACGGTAAGACCAACGTGCTCGACGGCCCCTATGCCGACACCAAGGAGCAGCTTGCCGGCTTCTATATGATCGAAGCGGAGGACGTCGACGCGGCCATTGCCTGGGCGGCACGCTGCCCGGGCGCCAGCACCGGCACGGTCGAGGTGCGGCCGATCTGGGAAATGACGGAGTACTTATCTGAGAAATGACCATGTGATGGACGGTCGCCCGGAGATGGCGCGGGCGGCGGCGGAAGCGGCCGCCCGGCAAAGCTACGGCAAGCTGGTCGCCTATCTCGCCGCGCGCACGCGCGACGTGGCCGGTGCCGAGGACGCCTTGGCCGATGCCTTTGCAGCGGCGCTCGAGCGTTGGCCACAGGCGGGCGTGCCCGACAAGCCGGAAGCCTGGCTGCTGGCGGTGGCGCGCAGGCGCCGCGTCGACGCAATCCGGCGGCGGCTGACCAGCGAGGCGGGCCGCGACCACCTCAGGCTGATCGCCGAGGAGATGGAGGCACGCGTGGCCGACGAAGACCTGCCGGACGAGCGGCTCAGGCTGATGTTTGCCTGCGCCCATCCGGCTATCGAGGCCGGCGTGCGAGCGCCGCTGATCCTGCAGACCGTCCTTGGCTTCGACGCAGCGACCATCGCCTCGGCTTTTCTTGTCTCGCCAGCCACGATGAGCCAGCGCCTGGTGCGCGCCAAGACCCGCATCCGCGAGACCGGCATTCCGTTCCGCGTCCCGGAGAGGGCCGAACTCGGCGAGCGGCTGGGCACCGTTCTGGAAGCGATCTACGCGGCGTTTGCCGAAGGCTGGTCCGACCCGGCCGGCACCGAAACGCTGCGCCGTAATCTCGCGACCGAAGGCATCTGGCTCGGCCGTCTGCTGGCCACGTTAATGCCGGACGAACCGGAAGCGCTCGGCCTGCTGGCGCTGATGCTGTTCGCCGAGGCGCGGCGTGCAGCGCGGCGCAACGCGGCGGGCGATTATGTACCGCTGGCCGAGCAGGATCTTGCACTGTGGGACGATACAATGATCGATGAAGCGGAGACGCTGCTCAGGCGCGCCGCGGCCAAGAGCGTTGTCGGCCGCTACCAGCTCGAGGCCGCCGTGCAGTCCGCCCATACGACACGACGGCTGACCGGTTGTACCGACTGGGTCGCGATCAAGGAGCTCTATGACGCGCTGTCGGTGATTGCCGGCTCGCCGGTGGTTTCGATCAACCGCGCGGTGGCCATTGCCGAGGTCGGCGGCGCGGCGGCAGGATTGAGTGCACTTGATGAGCTTGGCGACGACAAGCGGCTTGCCGACTACCAGCCCTATTGGGCGGCGCGCGCGGGCCTGCTGGCCAGGCTCGGCAAAGTTCCGCAAGCGAGCGAGGCCTATGACCGGGCTATCGGCCTCGAACGCGACCCGGCCGTGCGCCGGTTCCTGCAGGACCGACGGGCAGGGCTTTGCGAACGGGCGGCGGATGATTGAGACACGTCCTTGAGTCGGCCACAGAAACCTGTTGATGCCGGCGGGACAACGCCCCCTCTGTCCTGCTGGACCTCTCCCCCACGAGTGGGGAGATTGGACGTCATTTCGGCTTTCGCCAATCGCCAACGTTGCAGGAGTGAGCGGCGCGCTGAAGCTGCCAATCTCCCCCCAAGTGGGGGAGATGCCCGGCAGGGCAGAGGGGGGCGCGAAGGATCGCTACGAATCGATCCTGTGTCGAAAACCTAAGCACCCAATCCCTCGAACAGGATCGTCGAGAGGTAGCGCTCGGCGAAGGAGGGGATGACGACGACGAGATTCTTGCCCTTGTTCTCCGGCCGCGAGCCGACGACGATCGCCGCTTGCAGGGCGGCACCCGACGAGATGCCGACCGGCACACCTTCGAGGCGGGCGACGAGCCGTGCATTGGCGACCGAATCCTCGTTCGAGACCTTGACGATCTCGTCATAGATCGTCGTGTCGAGGATTTTTGGTGCGAAGCCGGCGCCAATGCCCTGGATCTTGTGCGGGCCTGGCTGGCCGCCGGATAACACCGGCGAGGCTTCCGGCTCGACGGCGACGACATGCACCGACGGCTTGCGCTTCTTCAGCACCTGGCCGACGCCGGTGATGGTACCGCCAGTACCGATGCCGGCAACGAAGATATCGACTTCGCCATGGGTGTCGTTCCAGATTTCCTCGGCCGTGGTGCGGCGATGGATTTCCGGATTGGCCGGGTTCTCGAATTGTTGCGGGATGACGGCGTGGGGCAGCGTTGCCGCCAGCTCGTCGGCCTTTGCGATGGCGCCTTTCATGCCTTTCGGCCCTTCGGTCAGCACCAGTTCGGCACCGAGCAGCGCCAGCATCTTGCGGCGCTCGACCGACATGGTTTCCGGCATGGTCAGGATCAGCTTGTAGCCCTTGGCAGCGGCGGCAAAGGCGAGCGCGATGCCGGTATTGCCCGAGGTCGGCTCGATCAGTGTGGTCTTGCCGGGCGTAATCCTGCCCGAAGCCTCCAGCGCCTCGATCATCGACACGCCGATGCGGTCCTTGACCGAGCCGATCGGGTTGAAGAATTCGAGCTTGGCGAGCAGATTGGCGACGACACCCTTCTCCCTGGCGAATTTGTCGAGCCGCACCAGCGGCGTGTCGCCGATCGTCTCGGTGATCGAATTGTAGATGCGGCCGCGGCCGGGCACGTGTGTGGGGGTGGCGGGCTTGTTCATTGGTTTTCCTCCCAGAGGTCAAGCGGCAAGAGTCGGGCGGGCATAAGATAGAGCCATCCGCAGCGCAAGATAGGCTGTCGATCGAAAATATCCGAGTGAAGTTCGTGCCGAAATACCACCGCTTTGGAAAGGCGTGACAATCCTTGGGCGGCTTGGCGAAAGACGCTATTGGCGGGCGGCGATTGCTGCTGCCGCCCCGATCATGAAACCGGCGGCGGTGCGGTTGAGTGCCCTCAGCGCACGCGGCGACTTCAGGAACCAGCGTGCCTTGGCAGCCAGCGCCAGATAGGGCACCAGCACCACGAGCAGGACGACGATGGTGAGCGCGACAAGGATGCCGTAATCGGCCAGCGTGATCGTCTTCAGATCGACGATGGTCGGGGTGATGGCGAGATAGAAGATCATCGTCTTCGGATTGCCGAGAGTGACGGCGAGGCCGGCTACAAAGCTGGATGCCAAGCCGCCCTTGCCTTTCTTCGCCTCCACCGTTTCGGGCGTGATGCCGCTCGTCCAGAAGCGCCAGCCAAGAAAAGCGAGGTAGGCGACGCCCAGCCATTTGATGGCCAGAAAAACCATGCCGAAGGTTTGTGCGACGAAAGCGAGGCCGAGCACCACGGCAGTAAGATAGGTCAGATCGCCGAGCATCAGCCCGAACGACATGGCCAGCGACGAGCGGAAGCCCGAACCCAGCGCACGCGCAACGAGCGCGGTGACGCCGGGGCCGGGGATGGCTGCGGCAATGCCGAGGGCGGCACTATAGGCGAGGAACCCAGTGAGCGTCATGATTCGAGCTTGTCGCACAATGTTGAAGTTGGGTGAATTCCCTCGGGCCGGATTCGATTACTCCAGCGCAGGAGACGATTCGGCCCCGTTAAGAGCGACCGTCTCCATAGGTGATGCGCCAGATGGTGCCGTTACCGTCCTCGGTGACGATCAGCGAGCCGTCCTTGGCCATGGCGACACCGACCGGGCGGCCCCAGACGGCGTCGTTCGAGATCACGAAGCCGGTCATGAAGTCCTCATACGCACCGGTCGGCTTGCCGTCCCTGAATTTGAGCCTCACCACCTTGTAGCCGGTCCTGGCGCCGCGGTTCCACGAACCATGCATGGTGACGAAAGCGTCACCGTGATAATCCGCCGGAAAGTTCTCGCCGTCGTAGAAGGCTATGTTCATCGGCGCCGAATGCGCTTGCATCAGCACGTCGGGGACAGTGGCCTTGCCGGCGAGGTCGGGCCGCTCGCCCTGATGGCGCGGATCGTCGTGATTGCCGATGTAGTACCAAGGCCAACCATAGAAAGCGCCGTCCTTGACTTCAGTTGCAAATTCGAACGGCACATTGTCGCCGAGTTCGTCGCGCTCGTTGACGACGCACCACAACGCGCCGGTGGCTGACTGCACGGTCATGCCCGTACAGTTGCGCAGGCCGGTGGCGACAGTTCGGGGATTTTTGCCATCCGGGTCGAAGGCTAGCACATCGGCACGGCCGTCCTCGGAGCCCCAGGCCGCACCGAGCGGCTTTGATTTCGCCCAGGCATCGAGGCCGCCATCCGGCTCCTTGCCTATGTCCTCGGCGACGTTCGAGGCGGAGCCAACCGACAGATAAAGCGTCTTGCCATCCGGCGAGAAGGCGATGTCGCGGGTCGAGTGACCGCCCGACGGGATTTTGGCGACAATGGTTTCTGGTTTGCCGGACGCCTTTAGGTCGCCGTCGCGATAGGGGAAGCGGACGATGCTGTCGCTGTTTGCGACATAGACCCATTGCGGCTTGTCCCCTGGCGGATAGAAGGCGATGCCATATGGATAACTGAGCCCCTTGGCGAAGATCGCTTTCTCGATGGGCTTGGCGCTGCCCTCGGCGAGACGATAGACGCGTATCTGGTCGGCATGGCTGTTGGCAACGAACAGGTCGCCATTCGGAGCGACGCGCACGACGCGCGGATTGACGATGCCGGATGCGATCATTTCGGCCGAGAAGCCCGGCGGCAATTCTGGCTTGGCGCTTTCGGGCCGTTCCGCCACGCCGGCGCCGTTCGAAGCGGATTGGGCGGGATCGGCTGTCGGCATGTCTTGCGGCCCGATCAGGCGGCGGATGCCAGGCCTGTCGGCGTGCCAATCGCCAAAAGCGGCTTCGCCTTTGAGCACCTTCTGATCCGCCTGCTGGGCGGATGCCGGTGTCGCAACAAGGAGAGCAGCGGCAATGGCCGCAAAGCCGCCAGATCGGATCATCATCGTCCTTCGGGATTCGCCTCGAAGAGGACAAACGGGATGAGGCATCGGTCGTTCCAAGCGGGCGTCCAGCACACGAGGATTTGAAGCCGAACCCCGGTTACTTGCCAGCGGCGTAGAAATCGTCGTCGAGGCGCTTTTCCAGCGCGACCAGATCGGCCGGCAGCGGCAAGCCCATGGCCCGCATCTCCCCCAGCTTTTCGCGCAATTGCTCCTGTACCTCGTGCTGATCCTGGGGCTGGTTGACCATTTCCTCGAGCAGCAGGCTGATCTGGGCCTTGAACGATTCCAGCGCCATTCTTTTTCTCCTTGCGGCAGGCCGCGGCGGCTCCTAGCGCAGCATGCGCGAAATCAGCTGCGCGGTATAGTCGACCATCGGTACTATGCGCGCATAATTCAGCCGCGTCGGCCCGATCACGCCGAGCGCACCGACGACGCGCGCGTCCTTGTCGCGATAGGGTGCCACCACCAGTGATGAGCCCGACAGCGAAAACAGCTTGTTTTCCGAACCGATGAAGATGCGCACGCCCGGGCCTTCCTCGGCGAGGTCGAGGAGCTGGATCAGCCCATCCTGGGTTTCGAGATCCTCGAACAAATGCCGCAGCAGCTCGATGTCGGCCTGGGCGGTGACGTTTTCCAGGAGATTGGCGCGGCCGCGCACGATAAGCCGCCCAGGCACCCCGCTTTCGGCACCTGCCCAGACCGCCAGGCCCTTCTCGACCAGATCCTGCGAAAGCGTGTCGAGGGCTGCCCTCGTCTCTTCCTTGATGCGGGCGATCTCGACCCGCGCCTCGGCCAGCGTGCGGCCGCGAATATGGGCGTTGAGGAAGTTCGAGGCTTCGTGCAATTGCGAGACGGTGATGCCGGCGGGCAGGTCGATGACGCGGTTTTCGACGTCGCCGTTCTGCGAGACCAGCACGGCAAGCGCCTTGGTCGGCTCGAGCTGGATGAATTCGATGTGCTTCAGCGCCACCTCGTTTTTGGCGGCGAGCACGAGGCCGGCGCCGCGCGACATGCCGGATAGCATCTGGCTGGCCTCGGTCAGCATATGCTCCAGCGTCGCGCCCGAGCCGGAGGCGCGCACCTGCGCCTCGATGGTGCGGCGCTCCTCGTCTGAGAGGTCGCCGAGCTCCATGAAGGCGTCGACGAAGAAGCGCAGGCCGGCCTGGGTCGGCAGCCGGCCGGCCGAAATATGCGGCGCGTAGATCAGGCCGAGATGCTCGAGGTCGCTCATCACGTTGCGGATGGTGGCCGGCGACAGCGACGAGGGCAGGATGCGCGACAGGCTGCGCGAACCGACCGGCTCGCCATCCCTCAAATAAGAATCAACGATGCGCCGGAAGATGTCGCGCGAACGTATGTCGAGCGATTGAAATGCGGGCGATTGAAGCGCGTGCGACGGGAGCACGTGTGATTGCGAACCGGGATCGACTGCCTTGGTCATTCGAGCCAAAAACCTCCGGCCCGAAGATATAGACTTCTGCGGCGTCGGCGCAACCGGTCCATTTTCCTTTGCGCCTCACGCCCCGTGCGGCTACAAGCCGGCCAAGATTCCGAAGAAAGAAAGAAGCCTGAATGCGCCCTTCCAAACGCCAATTCGACGAAATGCGCCCCATCTCCTTCGAGCGCGGCGTCTCCAAGCACGCGGAGGGCTCGTGCCTGGTGAAGTTCGGCGACACACATGTGCTGTGCACGGCCAGCCTGGAGGAAAAGGTGCCGGGCTGGATGCGCAATTCCGGCAAGGGCTGGGTGACGGCGGAATACGGCATGCTGCCGCGCTCGACCGGCGAGCGCATGCGCCGCGAGGCGTCGGCCGGCAAGCAAGGCGGCCGCACACTGGAGATCCAGCGGTTGATCGGCCGTTCCTTGCGGGCGGTGGTCGATCTGCAGGCGCTCGGCGAGCAGCAGATCACCGTCGACTGCGACGTGATCCAGGCCGACGGCGGCACGCGCACCGCTTCGATTACCGGCGGTTGGGTGGCGCTCTACGACTGCCTGCGCTGGATGGAAGCCCGCCAGATGGCGAGCCTGGGCAAGGTGCTGAAGGATCACGTTGCGGCAATCTCTTGCGGCATCCATGATGGCCAGCCGGTCATCGATCTCGACTATATCGAGGATTCCTCGGCCGGCACCGACGCCAATTTCGTCATGACCGGCAAGGGCGGCATTGTCGAAATCCAGGGCACGGCCGAGGGCGAGCCGTTTTCGGAAGAGCAGTTCGCGGCGCTGATGAGGCTGGCCAAGAAAGGCATTCAGCGTCTGGTCAGCCTGCAGCAGATGGCCGTGGACTGATCTTCAGTTTATGACGATGAGGTTGACGATCCTGTGACTCCTTCCGCAATCCTGGAATCAGCACTCTACGTGACGGATCTTGCTGCCGCGGAAGAGTTCTATTCCGGCGTGCTCGGGCTCGATCTGCTCGGCAAGGTCGGCGGCAGGCATCTCTTCTTCCGCTGCGGCGACGGCGTGCTGCTCATCTTCAACGCCGAAGCGACCAAAGTGCCGCCGGCGCCCGATGCCAGGCTGCCAGTGCCGCCACATGGCGCGGTCGGCGAGGGCCATCTCTGCTTTGCCGCAAGCGCCGACGAGATCGTGCGCTGGAAAGCGCATCTGGAAGCAAAGAGCATCGCCATCGAAAGCGAGTTGGAGTGGCCGCAGGGCGGCCGCTCGATCTATATTCGCGACCCCTCGGGCAATTCGATCGAATTCGCCGAACCAAGAATCTGGGGCATCTGATGCATTCGCCAACTGTTCATTCGCCAACTGTTCATTCGCCAACTGTTCATTCGCTTGACGGGAAGAAGATCGTCGTCGCCAGTCATAATGCCGGCAAGCTGCGCGAATTTGCCGAGCTGATGGCGCCGTTCGGCTTCGAGGCGACGTCGGCCAAGGAATACGGCCTGCCGGAACCGGACGAGACCGGCACCACCTTCGAGGAGAACGCGCTCATAAAAGCCCTGGCCGCCGCCAAAGCCACCGGATTGCCGGCGCTCTCGGACGATTCCGGCCTGTGTGTCGATGCGCTCGACGGCGCGCCTGGCGTCTACACCGCCAACTGGGCCGAGGCGCCGGACGGCTCCCGCGATTTCGGCATGGCCATGCAGCGCACGGAAGTGGCCTTGCAGGAAGTCGGCGCGGTCGCGCCTGCTCAGCGCAGGGGCCGCTTTGTCGCGGTCATCTGCCTGGCCTTTCCCGACGGCGAGGCTGAATATTTTCGCGGCGAGGTCGAAGGCACGCTGGTGTGGCCGCCGCGCGGCGAGCTCGGCTTCGGCTACGACCCGGTGTTCTTGCCCGACGGCTTCGAAAAGACCTTCGGCGAGATGAGCGCGGAGGAAAAGCATGGCTGGAAGCCCGGCCAGCCAACCGCATTGTCGCACCGCGCCCGCGCTTTCCAGAAATTCGCCCAAGCCAGACTGGATTTGGCGCGATCGGGCGCCGCATGACCATGCTGCTCGATCGCCGCCCGGGTTTCGGCGTCTACATCCACTGGCCGTTCTGTGCGGCCAAGTGCCCCTATTGCGACTTCAACAGCCATGTCCGCCACCAGCCGGTCGACCAGGAGCGTTTTGCGCGCGCCTTCGAAACCGAACTGGCGACCATGCGCGCACGCACCGGGCCGCGCGAGGTGACGAGCATCTTTCTTGGCGGCGGCACGCCGTCGCTGATGAAGCCGCAGACCGTGGCCGCGGTGCTGGACGCCGTGGCGAAGAACTGGACGGTGCCTGATGGCATCGAGGTGACGCTGGAAGCCAATCCTTCCTCCGTCGAGGCCGAGCGCTTTCGCGGCTACCGCGCGGCGGGCGTCAACCGGGTGTCGCTCGGCGTGCAGGCGCTGAACGACAAGGATCTGCGCTTTCTCGGCCGTTTGCACAATGTCGATGAGGCCCTGCACGCGATCGGTCTGGCGCGCGAGATCTTTCCCCGGCTGTCGTTCGACCTGATCTACGCGCGGCCCGGCCAGACGCCTGAAGCGTGGCAGGCGGAGCTCGAGCAGGCGATCGGCCACGCCGCCGACCATCTGTCGCTCTATCAGCTGACCATCGAGGAAGGCACGCCGTTCCACGCATTGCATGCGGCAAGGAAATTCATCATTCCAGACAATGACCATGCCGCCGACCTCTACGCGTTGACGCAGGAGATCACCGCCGCGCACGGGCTGCCGGCCTATGAGATTTCCAACCACGCCAGGCCGGGCGCCGAAAGCCGGCACAATCTCACCTATTGGCGCTATGGCGAATATGTCGGCGTCGGTCCCGGCGCGCATGGCCGCTTCGTCGAGAGCGGCCGCCGCGTGGTGACGATCGCCGAGAAAATGCCGGAGACCTGGGCCAATCTGGTCGAGGCCAAGGGCCATGGCGTCACCGGCGGCGAGATCTTGACGCGATCGGAAGAGGCCGACGAGTTCCTGCTGATGGGGCTGAGGCTGGCGGAAGGCATCGACCTTTCGCGTTACGAAGCGTTCTCCGGGCGCGGCCTGTCGACGGCACGGCTTTCGGTGCTGCAGGACGAAGGCCTCGTGGCACCGATCGGCAACGCCCGCCTGCGCGCCACGCCGGCCGGCATGATCGTGCTCGATGCGGTGGTGGCGGATCTGGCGCGGTAGCATCGTTGAAGAACGTTCTCTTCATCTGCAGCCAGAATCGCTTGCGCAGCCCGACTGCGGAGCAGGTGTTTTCCAAGCGCCGGGACATCGAGGTCGCATCAGCGGGCACCAATCACGATGCCGACACTCCGTTGACGCACGAACTCGTCGCCTGGGCCGATATCATCTTCGTGATGGAAAAGGCACATCGAGCCAAACTGCAACGGAAATTCAACACCAGCCTGAGGAAGGCTCGCGTGATCTGCCTCGATATTCCCGACGATTATGAATTCATGGACCCGGCTCTGGTGGGTCTGCTGCAAGCGCGCGTCTCAAAGTATCTGGGTTGAATGATACATCGCCGAGCATTCGCAACCGCGCTTTCGAGAACTGTCTCGGCCAATCGCGAAGGTTTCCGGTGGTCAAGCCTCGTGCTTGTGGCGGTGTTTGCCGCGATCTTTTTCGCTGGCAACCTCTCCGGAGCGGGCCTGCTTGATCTCGCTTTTGTCGCGCGGGGCACGGTGCTGGTCGCCTGTGGGATGTGATGCTGCGCCATCACGGGCGCTTTTTGTTTCGAGACGGGTGATGAAAATGTCGAAGCGATTGGGCATCGTCCGGTCAGTGCTCCGTCGTGTTGTCGGTTTCGGTTGCGGGCTTGCGCTCTGCCAATGGCTGGCATGCGAGCGGCTTCTTGGCTCTGCCATCTGCGGCTTCGGCAGGCAGGCTCTTGTCGCTCGGCGGGGCGAAGCGCTTGCGGCCGGCATAATAGGGTTCGAAAACGTCCTGTATTGTCAGGCTGTCCATCCTGCTCCTCCCGAGATCAGGTGTAAAATTCGCCGGCAACGGTTTCGTTCCCTACTGTGGCGAAGGCATGGCCGCCGGTTCACGTCGGCATCCTTTTGGAAGTCCGGGCTTTTGTAACCCGGGCCTTTGCAACCCAAGCTTTTGCAACCAGGCGTGAGCCGTGCCAAACAGGGTCGAATGGAGTTGTGCAGGTGACCGGCGAATTGGCCAAACGCAGTTATGTGATCGGGCAGACCGAGATCGCCGCCCGGCCGCTTGAGCCGGCGCTCTATCTGGTAGCGACGCCGATCGGCAATCTCGCCGACATCACGCTGCGCGCGCTGGAAACGCTCGCCGCCGCCGATATCGTCGCCTGCGAGGACACGCGTGTTTCGCGCGTCCTGCTCGACCGGTACGGCATCCGCCGCCGCACCACCGCCTATCACGAGCACAATGCCGGCGAGGCCGGGCCGAAGCTGATCGCGGCGTTGCTGGCCGGGCAAAGCGTGGCGCTAATCTCGGATGCCGGCACGCCGCTCATCTCCGATCCCGGCTACCGGCTGGTCGGCGAGGCGCTGGAACGCGGCATTCGTGTCGTGCCGATCCCCGGACCGTCGGCGCCAGTTGCCGCTTTGACGGCATCCGGCCTGCCTTCGGACGCCTTTCTGTTTGCCGGCTTCCTGCCGGTGAAGACCGGGCAGCGGCTGACGCGGCTGGAAGTGCTGAAGGCCGTGCCGGCAACGCTGATCTTCTTCGAATCGCCGCGCCGACTGGCCGAGACGCTCAGTGCTATGGTCGAGGCGCTGGGCGGCGCCCGCAAGGCGGCGATCGGCCGCGAGCTGACCAAGACCTTCGAGGAAATGCGGACCGGCACCTTGCAGTCGCTTGCCAGCCACTACGCGGCAGCCGATACGCCGAAAGGCGAAATCGTCATCTGCGTCGGTCCGGCCGATGCGGTCGCTGATGAACCGGCGGACATCGACCGGCTTCTGCTTTCGCTCGCCGCCGAAATGCCGGCCTCCAAGGCAGCGGCGGAAGCCGCCAAGATGACGGGTGGCCAGAAGCAGGCGCTCTATCGTCGGCTGCTCGACCTCAGGGCCAGCGGAGACGGCGATGGTTGAACGGCCGAGCGCCAGCCGGCAAAAGGCCTACCGGCGCGGCCATCACGGCGAATGGCTGGCGGCAGCGGCGCTGATGGTGAAGGGCTACCGGATTCTAGCCCGCCGCCACCGCACCAGGTTCGGCGAGATCGACCTGATCGCGCGGCGCGGCGATTTGGTGCTGATCGTCGAGGTCAAGGCGCGCCGCACGCTGATGGAGGCAATGGAAGCCGTCGGCCGCGAATCGGAGCGCCGCATCGAGGGTGCCGCCGATTTCTGGCTTTCGCGCCAATCCGACTACGGAAAATTGTCGGTGCGCTTCGACATGGTGGCGGTGCTGCCATGGCGCTGGCCGGTGCATGTCGAGAACGTGTTTTACGGACGGAACTAGGCCATTCCCGAAGTGGGGCTCGTTTTGCTGCGCTGACCTCCGGTTCAGATCAGGGTGAACAGGAAATAGAACCCTAGGGTCAAAACTCAATCAGCTGCCGCAAATGGCCGAGATGGGTGGATATTGCCCATCGTCTCGTCGATGGGAACAAACAAGCAGCGCCATTTGCTGACCTTCGATGCGCCGCGCAAAAGCGGACAGTCCGGCAGGAGACATTCGGGTTTTTCGTCGGCAGCCTGGATCGTCATGTGCCGGCGACTCACCTGTTTCGCTCAATCGATCGGTTTGTCGACCTCTGGAACATTTGTCGACCTCTGGAACAAAAGCGTTCCTGCGTTGTTCTCCAACCGTCCTGATGTTCGACGGGCTGGTTCAAATGCCGGCCAGAGCAGTCTTCGCGGCAGGCATGCGAAGACACGGGATGGCGAGGCAAATGGATCCTGACGATCTCAACATGGAACGGATCGTCACTGTGTTCGGCGGAACAGGCTTTCTCGGGCGCAGGATCGTGAAGCGGCTCCTGGAAAGGGGTTTCACGGTCCGTGCCGCATCCCGTCACCCGGCTCGCGTGGGCCTGGTCTTTTCCTCGACTACAAGGATGCCCGAAGCAGTCGAGGCGGATATATTGGATGCGTCCTCGATCGGGTCGGCCATTACCGGATCACAGGCGATCGTGAATGCTGTCAGTCTTTATGTCGAGCGGGGCGTCCAGACGTTTGAACGCGTGCATGTGAAAGCCGCGGCTGATCTCGCCGCCGCGTCGCGCGATGGCGAGGTCGACAAGTTCGTGCAGATTTCGGGGATCGGCTCCGATCCTCAATCGGATTCGAATTATATTAGGGCACGTGGGCGCGGAGAAGTTGCCGTGGAGAGCGCATTTCCCGGCGCTTTCATTGTGCGTCCCGCCGTCATGACAGGACCTGACGACGCTTTCCTCACGACCATTGTGAGGCTGATACGCCTCCTGCCGGTCTATCCGCTGTTCGGCGACGGTAGCACGCGGCTTCAGCCGGTCTATGTGGCAGACGTCGCAGAAGCAGTGAGCCGGCTGATCGACGGGCCAAACCGCAAGGGTTCATCCATATTCGAATTCGGTGGCCCGCGCATCTACACCTATAAGGAACTGCTTCGGGAGATCGCCCGACAGCTCGATATGCACGTCAAGCTGATGCCGGTGCCCTTTGCGGTGTGGAACGCCTTGGCTGGCGTCGCGGAACTCCTTCCGGCCACCCCCATAACGCGCAACCAGATCGATCTTATGCGTCACGACAATGTGGCAGCAATCGACGCGCCGGGCCTGAAGGAACTCGACATCGAGCCGCGGGACATCGACGAGGTGATCCGCTTGATCGAACAGCGCCGCGACGCAGGCTCGCGCTCGTCTCCCGCTTAGGAAGGCCCTATGATCCTGACGGGAACCTATCGCCGCGCGACAGGTTGGTCGAGCTTGAGGCCAATGAAAGAAGGAAAAGAACTATGGCCAGATGCGATCAATGCGGGAATGACTACGACAAGGCTTTCAAAGTGACGATGGCCGAGGTGACCTACACTTTCGACAGCTTCGAATGCGCGATCCAGAAACTTGCTCCGACGTGTCCGCATTGCGGATGCCGGATCATCGGACATGGCGTCGAACAGGATGACATCATCTACTGCTGCGCACATTGCGCCGCGGAGGAAGGTGCAAGCGCGCTGACCGATCGCGCGCCTTGATGCACCTCTTGGCCTCCCCAGGGCGACCGTTCCGAATGGTTGCGCCGGCTCACCCCCAGATGGCCAGTGCTGTCAGGCCGACGATGCCGACGACCAGCCGCCACCAGCCGAACAGCGCGTAGCCGTGGCGCGAGACGTAGTCGAGCAGGAAGCGCACGACGATCAATGCGGTGACGAAGGCGGCGACGAAGCCGACGGCGATGATGGGCAGGTCGGCGCTGCTCAGCACGTTGCGGTTCTTGAACAGGTCGAAGGCGAAGGCGCCGACCATCGTCGGGATGGCAAGGAAGAAGGAGAATTCCGCCGCCGCCCGCTTGTCGACGCCGAGCAGCAGCGCGCCGACGATGGTCGAACCCGAGCGCGACGTGCCGGGGATCAGCGACAGGCACTGGAACAGCCCGATCTGCAGATAGAGCCTGGTCGGAAACCGCTCGACATCGTGGTAGTACGGCTTCGGCTTCATGCGATCGACCAGCAGCAGGATGACGCCGCCGATGATCAGCATGATGCAGATCAGCCGCGGCGATTCGAACAGCACCGTCTTGATGAAATCATGCGCCAGCGCGCCGATGACGGCCGCCGGCAGGAATGCGATGAGGATGCCAAGGACGAAATGCCGCGTCAGGCGATCGTAGGGCAGTTCGAGCAGCATCTTCCAGAGACGGCGGAAATAGACGCTGAGGATCGCCAATATGGCGCCGAGCTGGATCAGGATCTCAAAGGCCTTGCCGGTCGAATGGAAGCCGAGGAAATGGCCGGCGAGCAGGATATGGCCGGTCGAAGACACCGGAATGAACTCGGTCAACCCCTCGAGCAGCCCGAGCAGCAGCGCTTCGACGACGGTCTGGCTTTCCATGGCAACCTCGGCGTTGGGGTGAGGGCTTGAGAAAAGGGCTTGCTTGTCACAGCGCGGAACTCCCCCTATAGGTCGCAGCACCCTGACAGCCCGGTGAATCGGGCGATCAAGACTTACCGGCGCAGCCGGCAATTTGCCAGTGCGCTCTATTATCGCGGGACCATGCTGACGCTTTTCCACCATCCGATGTTCGCCAGCTGCCGCTTCGTCCGCCTCGCCTTTGGCGAGTATGGCGAGGAACTGGCGCTGATCGAAGAGAAGCCGTGGACGCGGCGCAAGGAGTTCCTGGCGCTGAACCCGGCCGGCACGCTGCCGATCCTGCTCGCCGAGGGCGACGTGCCGATCGTCGGCGCAGGGGTCATCGCCGAATATCTCGATGAGACGCGCGGCGTGCTGAAGCGCGACAAGCGGCTATTCGCCGAAGACCCGATGGAGCGCGCCGAAATCCGCCGGCTGACCGACTGGTATCTCAACAAGGCGGAAAGCGAGGTCACCCGGCATCTGGTTCGCGAGCGCGTGCTGAAGCCGGTCATGCCGGAAACGGCGGGCGGCGGCTCGCCCGATTCGGCGGCGATCCGCGCCGCCCGCGCCAACATCCGCCAGCATATGAAATACACCAACTGGCTGGCCGGCACCCGTCATTGGCTGGCCGGCAACAAGGTCACCTATGCCGATCTCGCGGCGGCGGCGACGCTGTCGGTGCTCGACTATCTCGGCGAGATCGACTGGCGCGAACACACCGCTGCGCGCGAATGGTATACCAGGGTGAAATCACGGCCTTCGTTCCGGCCGCTCCTGTCCGACCGGGTGCGCGGCCTGTCGCCGGTGTCACATTATGCGGACCTCGATTTCTGACGCGGCAAAGCTGCGCGCGCTGATCGACCGCGAGGCGCGGAACGCCGGCTTCGACGCCGTTGCCGTCACCACGCCCGATGCGATCCCGCAGGCGCCGGCGCGGCTGGCCGAATTCGTTGCCGACGGCTTTCACGGCTCGATGGGCTGGATTGCCGAAACGCTCGAGCGGCGAGGCAAACCGACGGCACTTTGGCCGGAGGTCCGCTCGATCATCGTGCTGGCGATGAATTACGGCCCCGACCACGACCCGCGCGAAATCCTGGCAAAGCGCGACCGCGGCGCGATCTCGGCCTATGCGCAGAACCGCGACTACCATGACGTCATGAAAGGCCGGCTGAAGGCGATCGCCGGCAAGATCGTGGCGCGCACCGGTGGCGACGTGAAAGTGTTCGTCGACACCGCGCCGGTGATGGAAAAGCCGCTGGCCGAAGCCGCCGGCCTCGGCTGGCAAGGCAAGCACACCAATCTGGTCAGCCGCGCGCACGGCTCCTGGCTGTTCCTCGGCACCATCTTCACGACGGCCGAGCTCGTGCCGGACGGGCCCGAGGACGACCATTGCGGCTCCTGCCGCGCCTGTCTCGACGTCTGCCCGACCGACGCCTTTCCCGCGCCCTACCGGCTCGATGCGCGGCGCTGCATTTCCTACCTCACCATCGAGAACAAGGGGCCGATCCCGCATGAGTTCCGCGAAAGGATCGGCAATCGCATCTATGGCTGCGACGACTGCCTGGCTGCCTGTCCATGGAACAAGTTCGCCCAAGCCGCCTCGGAGGCGAAGCTTGCCGCCCGCGACGATCTGCGCGAACCGCGGCTCGCCGAGCTGCTGCGTCTGGACGACGCCGCCTTCCGCGCGTTTTTTTCGGGTTCGCCGGTCAAGCGCATCGGCCGCGACCGTTTTATCCGCAACGTGCTGACCGCCGCCGGCAATTCCGGCGATTTGTCGCTTGCCGACGCCGTTCGCACGCTGCTCGGCGATGCCTCGCCCCTGGTTCGCGGGGCGGCTGTATGGGCACTGTCGCGGCTTGTGCCGGGGACCGAATTCGCTGAACGTGCCATTTCTGCCGTGAAAACAGAGACCGACGAGGCTGTGAGAAACGAGTGGCATTTTGCGTCACGAGACCCCCAAATGCAGGCTGAGATGCGCGTATGACAATTAAGAAGGTGCTGATATTTGGCGCTGGCTATTCAGGCATGGCGTTCGCACGGGCGAACAAGGATCCAGGTACAACGATCGTCGGCACCACGCGCTCTCAGGAGAAGTTCGAAGCGCTGAGGGAGGCCGGCATCACGCCTATTCTGTTCGAAAATACGGTCGGTATCCTGGACGAGATCAGTGCGGTGACGCACCTCATCATTTCCGTTCCGCCGGACGAGGCTGGTGATCCCATTCTTGGAACATTCAGCGAGCCGATCGAACAATGGATGCCGGCGCTCGAATGGGTCGGCTATCTCTCCACTGTCGGTGTCTATGGCGATCATGGCGGCGATTGGGTGGACGAAACATCCCACTGCCGGCCTGTATCGAAGCGCTCCATCATGCGGGTAAAGGCCGAACGGCAATGGCTGAAATTTGGCAGTAAGACGATTTTCGTGCCAGTGGCGATTCTGCGGCTTTCCGGCATTTACGGACCGGGCCGCAACGCCCTGGTCAATCTGGAAAACGGCACCGCCCGGCGGCTGGTCAAGCCGGGCCAGGTGTTCAACCGCATCCATTGCGACGATATTGCCGGTGCGCTTTGGCATCTCGCCGAAGGCAATCGCGGCGGCATCTTCAACGTCACCGACGATCTACCGGCGCCGCCCCAGAACGTCGTCGCCTATGCCGCCTCTCTGATGGGCATCGAGCCGCCGCCGGAAATCCCGTTCGAGACCGCCCAACTTTCGCCCATGGCGCGGTCCTTCTATGGCGAGAACAAGCGTGTCGCCAACGCGGCGATCAAAGCGGCCGGTTATCGCTTTCGCTTTCCCGACTATCGCTCGGCCCTCGATGCCATGTGGGCCAGCGGCGACTGGCGCGACGGCGAGGCGCGCAGCCCGATGAAGCGGTCGTGATCGATGCGTTGCGCGAGCCGTGGTATGATGTGATTCAAATCAGGGAGGGGTCCCGCTTGGTGAAGATGTTGAAGCGATCCTTGTCCGGAGGAGCGCGCCTGCTTTCGGCAGCACTGGCCGTCGCCAGCTTGACGGCACTGGCAGAGCAGCCGGCGGGCGCGGAGCAACGGGCAAAAGCCCTGTTCGGCGCCAAAGAGCTACCGGCGCTCGCTGCGCCGCAATCGATCGGCTTCTATTCCAAGGGCTGTTTTTCCGGCGGCGTCGCGCTTCCCATGGATGGCCGGCACTGGGAGGTGATGCGGCCTTCGCGCAACCGCCGCTGGGGCCATCCGGCAATGATCGCGCTGATCGAGAAATTGTCACGCGACGCCGCCGCCGACGGCTGGCCGGGTCTGTTGATCGGCGACATTTCGCAACCGCGCGGCGGTCCGATGCTGACCGGTCATGCCTCGCACCAGATCGGCCTCGACGCCGACATCTGGCTGACGCCGATGCCCGACCGCAAGCTCTCGACAGAAGAGCGCGAAAACATCAGCGCTAGCTTAATGGTCGATGAAAAAACCCACCTGGTGAAGGACGGCGTGTGGACGCCGATGCATACGCGGCTGTTGAAGCGCGCCGCGAGCTATCCCGAAGTCGAGCGCATCCTGGTCAATCCAGGGATCAAGAAGAAGCTCTGCGACACGGTCAAGCGCGACCGCAGCTGGTTGCGCAAGGTCAGGCCGTTCTGGGGCCACGACTACCACTTCCACATTCGCATCGGCTGCCAGGCTGGATCACCCGACTGCAGGGCGCAGGAAGCGACGGCGCCGGGCGATGGGTGCGACCAGGCGCTGGCCTGGTGGTTCACCGAGGAGCCGTGGCGCCCCAACAAGAACCCGGACAAGCCGAAGGCACGCGACGTGATGACGATGGCGAACCTGCCCAGACAATGCCAGTTCGTGCTCGACGCGCCGGCTCCGGCCTCGGTGGAAGCAGTCACCTACTATGGCGACGGCGTGCCGATCGCGGCCGCACCCGCTGTCGCGGCAGAACCTCCGCCGCAGCCGACCGTCGCAGCCGGCGCGGCAGCGCTTCCGGCCTCGGCGAATGCCTTTGTGGCGACCCCCGAGATCGGCATTCCGCTGCCGCGGCCACGACCGGGACACTGACGCGGATTGCGTGTTCGCCGTTTGCATCCGTGCATCGTCCAATTCGAAAACCCATTTCCCTTTCCAAGGTCATGCGCTAGTCAACAGGAGTGGGAACGGACGAGAGCATGCCAGGCGTAAGCGACGACGACACTCTGTTGCGGTTTCCGATCCTGATCGGCGACATAGGCGGCACCAATGCGCGCTTCTCGATCGTGCTCGACGCGAATTCCGAGGCCGGCGAGCCGACCATCGTCCAGACCGCCAATTTCAACACGATCGATGAGGCGATCCAGGCGGCCGTGCTCGACCGCTCGTCGGTCCGGCCGAATTCGGCTGTGCTGGCGGTAGCCGGCCCTGTCGACAGCGACGAGATCCCGCTCACCAATTGCCCATGGATCGTCAAACCGAGACAAATGTTCGCCAGTCTCGGCCTCAGCGATGTCGTGGTGCTCAACGATTTCGAGGCACAGGCGCTGGCTGTCGTCGCGCTCGGCGAAGAGCATATGGAAAAGATCGGCGGTGACGCGCCGGAACCGAATTCCGGGCGGGTGGTGCTCGGTCCGGGAACCGGGCTCGGTGTCGCCGGGCTGGTCTATGCGCTGCATCACTGGATACCGGTGCCCGGCGAGGGTGGCCATATGGATATCGGACCGCGCTCGCCGCGCGATTTCCAGGTCTTTCCGCATATCGAGAAGCTCGAGGGCCGCATCTCCGGCGAACAGATCCTGTCCGGACGCGGCCTGGTCAATGCCTACCGGGCGGTGGCCAAGGCGGACGGCAAGCCGTCGCCGTTCACCACGCCGGCCGAGATCACCGCCGCGGCGCTGGCAAAGACCGATCCGGTAGCCGAAGAGGCGCTGTCGATCTTCGTCACCTGCCTGGGGCGCACCGCCGGCGACCTCGCTCTGGTGTTCATGAGCCGCGGCGGCGTTTTCCTCACCGGCGGCATCGCGCAAAAAATCCTGCCGGCGCTGCGGACCGGCAATTTCCGCGCCGCCTTCGAGGACAAGGCGCCGCACAGCGCCCTGATGCGCAGCATGCCGGTCTATGTCATCACCCATCCGCTGGCGGCGCTTTTAGGGCTGGCCGCCTATGCCAGAAATCCGTCGCTGTTCGGCGTGCAGACGGCGGGGCGGCGCTGGCAGGTCTAGGCTGCAACCTGCGCCGCGACGAAGTTTCGCCGTCCTCGGCCATAGGCAAGCCGCCATTGGAGCGTTAAGAGGTTGCCGAATTGCAGCCGGCCGAAGCCAAAACCACAAAGCGCTCCAAATTGACACTTCTAGCACCAACCAAAGGGAAAGTCCGGCCCGGCGAAATCGTGGCGGTGATCCGCCGCATCATCGCCGAGAACAGCCGCGAATACCGCTGGTACTATGTTCTTGCCGTGCTGTGCCTGGTGACGATCGCGGCGACGACCGCCTTCACCGCATGGATCATGAAGGACGTCGTCGACCAGATTTTCTACAAGCAGCGCGGCGATCTTATCGCGCTGATCAGCGTGTCGATCCTGGCCGCCTTCATGCTGCGCGGGCTGGCCAGCTACGGCCAGGCAGTGACGCTGGCCAAGATCGGCAACAATCTGGTGGCGCGCTATCAGCGCCGCATCTTCGACCATCTGATGAAGCTCGGCGTCGGCTTTTTCAACGACACCCGGTCGGGCCGGCTCGCCGCGCAGATCAACGAGAACGTCAACGGCATTCGTGATCTTTTGTCGATGACGCTGACGTCGCTGGCGCGCGATGCCGTGTCGCTTGTCGCGCTGCTCGGCGTCATGATCTGGCAGGACCCGGTGCTCTCGGCGATGTCGCTGCTGATCGGGCCGCCTTTGATCTACACCGTCACCTATCTGATGCGCCGGGTGCGGCGCATCACCCGCGAATCGGTGCAGATCAACTCGCGGCTGATCGGCGCCATGCAGGAGGCGACGCAAGGCATCGCCATCGTCAAGGCTTTCACCCTGGAGGACGAGCTGTCGCGCCGCATTGGCGGCCTCGTCGCCGGCGCCGAGCAGCGGTCGAACAAGATCGCCCGCGTCTCCGAACGGTTGACGCCGATCTCCGACATGCTGGCCGGCTTCGCCGTCGCCGGCGTCATCGCCTATTCCGGCTACCGGGCAACCGTCGGCGGCCAGCCGCCTGGCGCCGTCGTTGCCTTCATCACCGCCCTGCTGCTTGCCTATGATCCGGCCAGGCGGCTGGCGCGTATGCAGGTCGGCATGGAAAAGTCGCTGGTCAACGCGCGCATGATCTACGAGCTTCTCGACCTCGAGCCGCAGCAGGGTGACGTGCCGGCAGCCGCCGAGGCGAAATTCACCTCTGGCGAAGTGCGCTTCAACACCGTGTCTTTCCGCTATGTCGAAGAGGCGCCGGTCCTGCAGGATCTGAGCTTTGTCGCCGCCGCCGGCAAGGTGACCGCCATCGTCGGAGCCTCGGGCGCCGGCAAGACGACGCTGGTTGCGCTGCTGCAGCGCTTCTACGATGTCGAGTCGGGCAGCATCGAAATCGACGGCCAGGACATTTCAAAGGTCACCAAGCATTCGCTGCGCGGATCGATCGCCTATGTCTCGCAGCAGCCCTATCTGTTTGAAGGCACCATCCGCGACAACATCCGCTACGGACGACTGAGCGCCACCGACGCCGAGATTGAACGCGCCGCCCACCAGGCCGCGGCCGACGATTTCATCCGCCAGCAGCCGCAAGGCTACGACACGCCCGTCGGCGAGAACGGCGTGACGCTGTCGGGCGGTCAGCGCCAGCGCGTATCGATTGCCCGCGCCATCGTTCGGCAGGCGCCGATCCTGCTGCTCGATGAAGCCACCTCGGCGCTCGACAACGAGGCCGAGGCCCGCGTCCAGCAGGCGCTGACCCATGTCATGGAAGGGCGCACAACCATTGTCATCGCGCACCGGCTGTCGACGGTGGTCAATGCCGACCATATCATCGTGTTGGAGCAGGGCCGGCTGGTCGAACAGGGCACGCATGCCTCGCTGATGGCCGACCCGCACAGCGTCTATACGCGGTTCCACCGGGTGCAAGGCAGGAAAGGGCTGGGGCTTGTCGATGACGGCAAGCCAATCCAGACTGCGGCGCAAAATGTTCGCGCGAAAAAGGCGGCCGGGAGACATTCATGAGTGACACGCCGACCGTTAGTGAAATGGGCCTCGTGGTCGTGGGCGCGGCCGGCCGCATGGGCCAGGCGCTGATCCGCGCCATCCACACGATACCGGGCGCCCGTGTCGCCGGCGCGATCGAGCGGGCCGGTTCGCCCCATATCGGCAAGGATGCCGGCGAACTGGCCGGCGTCGGCAGGCTCGACGTGGCGATCGGCGACGATCCGCTGCCGGCCTTCGCCAAGGCCGACGGCGTGCTCGATTTCACCACGCCGGCAGCGACCGTCGAATTCGCCGGCTATGCGGCGCAGGCGCGCATCGCCCATGTCATCGGCACCACCGGCTGCTCGGCCGAAGACAATGCCAGGATCGCGGCGGCGGCGCGCCACGCGACTATCGTCAAATCCGGCAATATGAGCCTCGGCGTCAATCTGCTGGCGGTGCTGGTGGAGCAGGCGGCGCGCGCGCTCGACGCCGACGATTTCGACATCGAGATCCTGGAAATGCACCATCGGCACAAGGTCGATGCGCCGTCGGGCACGGCGCTGCTGCTCGGCGAAGCCGCCGCCATCGGGCGCGGCGTATCGCTTGCCGGCAACGATGTGCGCGTGCGCGACGGCCATACGGGCGTGCGCAAGGCAGGCTCGATCGGTTTCGCCAGCTTGCGCGGCGGCTCGGTGGTCGGCGACCACAGTGTGGTGCTGGCCGGTACCGGCGAGCGCATCACGCTCGCCCACCACGCCGAAGACCGGGCGATCTTTGCCCGCGGCGCGGTCAAGGCAGCCCTGTGGGCGCGCGGCCGCAAGCCGGGCCTCTATTCGATGCGGGACGTGCTCGGCCTGACCAGCTGATCCACAAAATTTGAAGGAGCAAATATGTCGAGAACTCTCGTGCTCGTGCGTCATGGCCAGAGCGAATGGAACCTGAAGAACCTATTTACCGGCTGGCGCGACGTCGATCTGACCGAACTGGGCCATGCCGAGGCCAAGCAAGCGGGCGCCAAACTGAAGGCGCGTGGCATGAAATTCGACATTGCCTTCACTTCGTCGCTGATCCGGGCGCAAAAGACCTGCCAGCACATTCTCGACGCCGTCGGCCAGAGCGATCTCGAAACCATTCGCGACCCGGCGCTGAACGAGCGCGACTATGGCGATCTCTCCGGCCTCAACAAAGACGATGCGCGCAAGAAATGGGGCGAGGAGCAGGTGCATGTCTGGCGCCGCTCCTACGACGTGCCGCCGCCCGGCGGCGAAAGCCTGAAGGACACCGGCGCGCGCGTCTGGCCCTATTATTTGCACGATCTGCAGCCACATGTGCTGCGCGGCGGCACCGTGCTGGTGGCGGCGCACGGCAATTCGCTGCGCGCGCTGATCATGGCGCTGGACGGCAAATCGGGCGAGGAGATCGTCAAGCTCGAGGTCGGCACCGGCGTGCCGATCATCTACACGCTCAACGCCGATTCGACGGTGGCGTCGAAGGAAGTGCTGGAGGACTGAGCCGGCGAGCGGGTTTCTTGATTGAGCATGATCTTTTCCGAAACCTGTTCCCCATTTTTCGCTGACGCGGACCTTCGGTTCGGGATCATGCTTTAAAAAAGCGCGTTGACACTCATCCCTCGCCCGCTTAATGAGCGCGCACCAGCCCAGATGGCGGAATTGGTAGACGCGCACGGTTCAGGTCCGTGTTCCGCAAGGAGTGGAGGTTCGAGTCCTCTTCTGGGCACCATTCGATCCCGACTGCCAACGGGATCAATAAGATAGCTTGTTCATTCGTTGCACTCGCACTGTGTATTGCAGAGGTGTACAATAATCGGCTGGTCCGTCCCACGCTTCTCATGCTCTTGGGCAGCACCAACTGCTCGTTTTTCATCAACGCCTCGATGAGGTCAAATCAGGAATGGCGATACGGTAGCTAACGTGCCGGCTAGCAGCAGCAGACATTGCGGACATAGGTGTTGCCATAAGTGACGTAGGCGTCGTCAGGGATCGCGCCGTTTTCCTTCATCACCCTGGCTAGGTTCTTGGCAACGTCCTGCGCGTAGGTTCCGCGTAGCGTAATGGCGAACCAGCCGTTGGTGGCAAGGTAGGCGACAAGCGGGATCGATGCGGATCGCACATAGGCCTCAGTCTCGGCCAGATTGTCGAAACTCTTGACCTGGATATGGCGCTGTCCGAAGGGGCCGCTCTCATATTGGTCGACGTAGACCCAGGTATCATGCATGTAGCCGACCTGACCGTCCGCCTGGACACGGTACCATCGCCCGACATTGCCGAGGATCGCCACCGCGCTGCGGTTTCGCACATTGGTGAGCGTGGCGGATTTTACCTCTGGAAGCGCCTTCAACGGCGCCGCACCCTGGGAGCGGAGAATGCGGCCCGAGCGGGCCTGGGGAATCATGAGTGACGGATTCGCGGAAGCCGGCGGCAACGAGGCGACAGGAGGCTCAGACGGCACTTGCTTAGGCGATGGCGGCAAGGATGGTGCCTGGCTGGCGACTGGCGGCTGGCTTGCTCCAGTGTCCAAGGTGGTGACCCTGTATTTCGCCATCTCGCTCATGGACAGATAGCGAATGTCGTTACTGTCATATTGAAGCGAAAGTTGAAGCAGAGTCGGGTCGACGCCCATCTCGATCATGTAGGTGATGATGTCGGCGGTAACGGACAGCGGAAACCGCATCCCGGGTGCCTATCGGGATGTCACCGCCGAAAGAAGACTTATGGACGCCGATGGAACCCGGATCGGCATAGCGCATGACGCCACCGAGGAAGGCCAGGGAGCACGCCGAGGCGCACTCGGCGGCCCTGAACTGAGCCGTGTTGAGGCCGAGCCTGCGGATGAGGCGGCCGAGCTCCATTGCTTTCTGGATGTTGCCGCCTGGCGACTGGAACGTGACAGCGACTGATGCATTGGACCGTGCCAGTGCCTCGAAAACCGACAGGTCGTCCTGAGAAGCGAAATCGCCCGATATCAGGATATAGCGGAATCCGGAATCGGTCTGCCCGGCTTGGAACTGCAAACCAGCATGGGCCGCGGTAGCTCCCAGCAGCACCGATGCAATAAACAACAGGACGCGAACGGAAGAGATGCGAGACATGGCCCAAGAGTACCCCGAAGGTTAGCCTAGCCTCGGCCAATGACACTGTCGAATCCTCGTTGCAGATTTGGCGAGAGCAATCTTAAGTTCATGCCAGGGCGGGATATCCGAGGGGTCTGCCACCTATCGTCGTAACTTGAGACGGCTGGCTGTTTGGCTGCAGCACGCAGCGCAAATATTGTGGGATCGTTCCAACTGGCGGTTGGTAGACGCAAGGCAGCTGGCGCGCCTATGAATACTCACGGTCCGCGCTCACCAGGCGCAGCCTAACCGCCCCCCGCCCAGCGCGCTTGGTGCAACGCCGTGATCGTCCCGCCGCACCGAAAGGAGCGGCGGTTTTTGTTTCTGGGATGAAACACTGGCTTGCGACGAAGGTTCGGTGCCTGCAGAACCGAGGCGCCGCGAGCCGGTCTCGCCAAACATAATCGTCAGTTGCCCGACAACCCAAACAGTCTCCCAGCCGGCACGACATCATCCACCCCGGCGAGCCGTAGGCAATGCCAGGCCATGGCGTGGTTGCTCGAAGTGACCGGGATGCCGATGCGCTGCTCGAGCCTTGCCGCGGCTTCGGCGACGCGCAGGCTTGTGCAGGATATGAAGATCGCATCCACCCCCGGCGTGGCAGCCATGCGCTCGGCTGCGGCCTCGATCGACGCGACCGAGATGCGGGCGGCGTCGCGGTCGTCGCGCCGGTCGAACGTGGCGACGGCTGATATGTCGAGGCCACGCCCATTGAAATAGGCGACGAGGTTTTCGTTGATCTGAGGCGCGTAAGGCGTCAGCAGGCCGATGCCCTTGGCGCCGAGAGCCTTGAATGCCGCAAGCGCGGCAGTGACCGGCGTGGTGCAGGCGACGCCAGGCCGCGCTCTCCTGATCTCGGCGAAAACCGCCTCTTCGCCGAGCACCATCGTTGCCGAGGTGCAGCCGAAGCCGACGACGTCGAGCGGGATGCTCGGCAGGATGAGGTCGACGGTGGGCGCGATCCTTGGGCCGATGGCGCGCAGCGTGTCCGGCGTGATGTCGTTGTCGCTGAAGACGCGAGCTTCGTAGAAGGCGACGCCGGGCATGCGCACCAGCGCACGGAATTCATGCTCCAGTGTCTGGTCGGTGGCCAGCACCACGAGGCCGATCGCCGCCCGTGAGGCCAGACCGCCGTCGAGTTCGGACGGCAGCACGCCGAGGTCCACCGGTTTGCGATTGGTCGATCCGGAAGACGGAACGGCGGCAACGTTGAGAGACATGGCGTTCCCTTTCAGTTCAGCAGACCATCCATGGCAATCGCCGGAGTCCGGCCTGCGATCAGATCGGCGGTGATACGGGCCGAGCCATGCGACATGGTCCAGCCGATATGGCCGTGCCCGGTGTTGAGGAAGAGGTTGCGAAAGCGTTGCCGGCCGAAGGCGGGAAGATTGTTCGGCGTCATTGGCCGGAGACCAGCCCACATTTCGGCGCGGTCGTAATCGGCGCCTTCTGGGTAGAGCTCTTCCGTCACGCCCTTCATGAAGGCAAAATCGGCAGGCTTGTGACTGGTGTCGTAGCCGGCGAACTCCGCCGTCGCGGTGACGCGGATGCGGTCGCCGAAGCGCGAAATGGCGACCAGATTGTGCTCGTCGACCGAGGCGATGGTCGGCGGCAGCGGGCGGTTGCCGATCGGGATCGTCAGCGAATAGCCCTTGATCGGATAGATCGGCAGCCGAATGCCGATCTTGCCTGCAAGCGTTGGGCTGTGCGATCCGAGCGCAAGCACATAGGCGTCGCCTTTGAAGGCGCCTTTGTCGGTGAGCACCTGGGTGATGCCGTCGCCTGAGGTCTCGACCCCGATGATCGTCGTGCCGGTGTGGATGGCACCGCCTCTGGCAATGATCTTGGCGGCGAGAGCCCTGGTGAACTTTGCCGGGTCTCCCGTCTCGTCGGTCGGACAGTAAATGCCTCCGGCAATGCTGTTCTTAGCGGAGGCCAGCGCCGGATCGAGCGCGACGATGCCGTCGCGGTCGAGCACCTCGATTTCTTGCCCGTCCGACTGGAGCAGCTTCATGTGCTCGACGCCCTTGTCGAGCGCCTGCTGGCTGCGGTGGAAATAGACGATGCCGCGATCGTTGCGGTCGTAGTCGATGTCCTCGTCCGCGACGACCTCGCGCAAGACAGCCTGCGAGTAGGCGGCAAGGCGATGCTTGAGCAGCGTGTTGCGGCGCGCCTTCGGAGCCGTGCATTCCATCAGAAACAGCCAGGACCAGCTATAGAGCCGCGGGTCGGCCGAGAATTTGAAGCGCAGCGCCTGGTCCTTGAGCAGCAGCGATTTCAGCAAGGTCATCGGCGCCTTGGGGGACGACCAGACGAAGGAATGGCCGGGCGCGATCATGCCGGCATTGCCCCAGCTCGTCTCGGCAGCGACCTGCGCGTTGCGCTCGATGAGCGCGACCTCGTGACCGTCGCGTTGCAGTTGATAGGCCGTCGTGACACCGACGACGCCGCCACCCAGCACCACTACGCGCATGACACCTCCGAACCGCTGGTCCGTCCCTTCGATCCAGAAGAGATTGGAGCACAATTATCCCAGGCATTGCTGCCTGGAAAGAGGCGCCATTTCCTGACTGTCACTGGTTCCTGGTCATGCTTATCCGTCCGGGTTAGGCAGCGATCTGTCGTTGCGACAGCGCGCTAGCGGAAGGATTTCGCCCGAGATCACCCTGGTGATCTTTTGCTGCTTGGCGTTGGTTACGACGGTCATGCACGCACATCCGTAGCCATGGCCCGAACCAGGCACATTGGTCTCGACGAATTGTCGCTCGTCGAAGGCCGGCACATTGTCGATGCCTTTGGGATCCGGGCGGCCCTGCATCTGGATCCACCATTCCCCGTCCCTGTCGGTGAGCATGAGGTTGCCGGGTGTCGAGCTGGAGTACCAGCCACAACGGCGCTCGGCATCGGCGGCCGCAGGTAAGGACATGACGGCCAGGCAGAAACAGATAGCGAACAGCAGGCGCATGAAAATCTTTCCTTCCCTGGAGTAAGTGAGCAGGTCATGCCGTCGACAATTTCTGCGTTGAAGCCGGTAACGAGGCGGCATGAGTTTTTGTAGCCTTATGGCTTCAACTTCGTGTCCACGTTTTCTTCGATCAATCCGCAATGAAGCGTCACAGGTTCCCTTTGGACATCGCTTAGTGGACCGTCGATGAAATCGCAGTTGAGCAAATTGTCCGCACTGCTCTTGCGCGCCGACGCAACGTTGACGTTGACCTCGGGAGGGCCGGCAAGCCAGTCGAGACGCTTCGTATCGACCCTTGCGCCGCTGATGTGGGCGTGGCCAGCTGTGCCCGGAATCCCTACCTGCTCGTCCTGCGGCGTGAGATCGATCTGGCGGACTTCGTTGGCGTGCTTCTCGGCGCTCCGCTTTGGATCGCCGTAGTAGGAAGCGAAGACAACGATCCCTTCCTTTTCAGCCGCGAGCTTGGCGGCTGCCTTCTTGGAAAGCGTGACATTGACGTCGAAGCTCATGTCACCCTGGGCTGTTGCCGGCACCGCACATGCCAACAGCACAGATGCCGCAATCGTCATTGCGAGCGACGATCCATAGCGTTTCACAATCCACCTCCTTCAAGTCCCTCACGCAATGATGATGCCCCTCGCATCCTTTCATGTCTGGCGGCGACGTCACGCTCGCCGCCGGCTTCATCATGATCCGATCAGCTGTGGCATGTGTCAGTTCGCGGCCGGAACAGGGCAGCTCATGTCGCCTTCCTGGCATTTCAGATAGCCTTCGAAACCTTTGGCACGGGATTGCGTAAGGCCGTCCATGCACTGCGCGATGAGCATTGGCATCATGCTTCCTCCGGCCGCTCCTGCGGTCTGGAAACTGCATTCCGCGTCGCGAAACTTGCCCCAATCCCGCTGTGCCTGAACAAGAAGCTTCTTGGTATCCGCATCGTCCTTCAGGCGGGCTTCGATCTGCTTGTAAAGCTCATTGAGCTTCTTGTCGGATTTCTGAAACTCGGCACCGAAGCATCGGTTCATGGCGGCCTGATCCTTGGCATCGGCGCACTTGTCCTTGGCAAAGGCGAAAGTCGGCAGGGCCAGAACCACGGCAGCGATCAGTATTGCTGTTTTCATCGATTTCCCTTTCCGGTTGCAGTCAAGCTCTTAAGTTGCTCAGCCCCGCCCTATGTTCTCTTCAGCTGTCCGTCGTCGCCATGGTCGGCCGTGCCCATGGCCTGATCATCTGGTTGTCATTGGATCAGCTTTGCCACCTTCGGCGACCGTGATGCTGCCGACCTTTCCTGAGCCGGTCAGCCTGCCGCCTTCTTTGACCGTGACTTTGCCGGAGACCTCCCCGTCAACGACAAGCAGTCCCGAGACGGAAACGTCACCGGTCAAAGAGCCGATCACGTGCAACTCCGCTCCCGCCGCCACTTCGGTCATGCCCGAATATTTGTTCTTTCCGCTCAGCGTCAGCTTGCCACCGGCGATAACGAGACCGCCGCTGTCGCCGGCGTCATCATAGTTCGCGATGGTTCCATCAAATTGCCCGTCGGCTTCTGTCAGGATCAGTCTGCCCGCACCCAGATAGACCTCGCCTTTACCGCCAAGGTTGCGAATGGCCGTATCGTTCATGGAGCGCGCCGCCCCCCAGGGCTCCAGATAGTTTCCTTTCTGATCGAGGTTGAGCACACCGTCGACCACGACGCGCGAGGAATGCTCGATGCTGCCCGGCCCGGCCAGAGTAAGATACCCATCGGCCGCGATATGGGTTGTGCCGGTGTAGGCATTGGCCCCGGTCATGCGCACGTCCGCGTCCTTCTCGATCGTGAAATCGCCGGCGCCGGAGATGATGCCGGCCAGTCCGAGCCAGCCATCGCTTCCAGCATCGCTGGTCGCGCGATTCAGCTGCACTTCATCCTCGGCAGCCGCGTCTGTCGTAAAGTTAGCAGCGCTGACAAAATAGGGTGAATATGCGGTCGTCCTGTTTTCCAGATCATACATTACGGAATTTGACTCGAAGAATGGCAAGCCGAGAATGAGACCGCCGACTATTACCTCATCGCTTTGGCGGAGAATGTCGACATCATCATATTCCCGGTTATTTATACTATCATCGAATCCAAAAAACTTGAAGTCGATCAGCTCATCACCAAATTTATCAATATGAAATCCTCTCGTCCGAAGCTTATCTAAAGTAGATTCTGTGGTAATATAAATAAAGCTTGTCGTTCCTGTATCCAATAAAACAGGCCCCCTGAAATCAACCGATTGCTTCTTTCCTTTATGGTCAAAAGAAATTGTATAACGGTAAGAGCCTTCGTACTGATTGGATGCGTTCGCGCCTGATCGCGGGAATCGTCTCTGGACGAATTCGTAATCCAGTTCGCCCCACGGCATCAGGGCCGTAAACTGGGATCTCAGACTGGGGGACAAATTCAGCGTCAGGCAGGGAGCGCAGCCCGGTGTCGTCTTCTCTCCAAGATTGGCATTGGCAGAGACCACATAGCCGCTTTGCGTCTGACTG
Source organism: Mesorhizobium sp. M0244 (assembly GCF_040321795.1). Taxonomy (NCBI): domain Bacteria; kingdom Pseudomonadati; phylum Pseudomonadota; class Alphaproteobacteria; order Hyphomicrobiales; family Phyllobacteriaceae; genus Mesorhizobium; species Mesorhizobium sp. M0244. Next base: position 56,107 of record NZ_JAMYSE010000032.1, read on the forward strand.
CCAGGAGCGGCGGTCTGGTCCCCCTCGTTGATAAAATCGCCGGCTCCCAAGACGCCGTAAAACGGCGCCTCGTTACCGGGTTCGCCGTTCTGCATGCTCTTGCGCGCATCAAGATCCGCATAAACCGGCGTATCGCCATGGTGGCCCACGGGCTTTTGCGTCACATTCGCATCCTCGAGGTCGCCGAAATCCTTGGTGAAGACGTAATCCACCACCCGACCGGCGGCAAAGCCGCCGTCGAGGGTTACGACAGGCTCCGAGGGATTATCCGGATCGTAATAGGACAGGCTGTCGAACCGGACCTGTTGTACCCAACCTCCATAGGTGCCGTTTCCATAGGGGTACATTTCGGGCTTGCTGCCGCGCACCGGCTTTACGCCAGGGACACTCGAATCGATCTCGGCGTTGAGCACATCCGACCCGGTGTCGAATTCGAACAGACGAGGCTTGGCACCATTGATGCCCATCATGATCCCGAGTTTGTGGTAGATGACTTCATCACTGCCGGTTCCGAACTGCCCACTAACATGTTGCAATGGAATGGGTATCGAGTCAGCAGTCTGGGCAAGGACAGCCCGGCCGTGCTCATCGCCCGCGGCAGGTACGGCAGGTGATGTGTTCGCTGCCGGAACGGGGCAGCTCAGATCGCCTTCCCGGCATTTCAGGTAACCTTCGAAGTCTTTGACACGGGATTGCGTCAGGCTGTCCAGGCACTGCGCGACGAGCGTTGGCATCATGCTTCCTTCGGCCGCTCCTGCGGTCTGGAAACTGCACTCCGCGTCGCGAAATTTGACCCAATCGCGCTGTGCTTGACCGAGAAGCGTCCTGGTATCCGCGTCGTCGTCCAGGCGGGTTTCGATCTGCTTGTAAAGTTCGTTGAGCTTCTTGTCGGATTTCTTGGACGCGGCATCGGCGCACTCGTTCGGGGCGGCCTGATCCTTGGCGTCGTCGTAGCACTTGTCCTGGCCAAAGGCGAAAGCCGGCATGGCCAGAACCATGGCAGTGGTCCGTATCGCGGTTTTCATCGACTGTCCTCTGTCTAGAACTGCCGGCAGGGTCCGCCGCTAGTTGGCATCGTCATCGTCCGATCCGTCAGCGTCGTCGGTACTGTCATCCGACGCATCGTCATTACCGTCGGTGCTGTTTTCGTCTTCACCATCTGCCGACGGGTCGTCATCGTCATTCTGATCGCTGGAATCGTCCTGATCATCGGAATCATTGTTGTCAGTGCTGTCATCCGACGCATCGTCATCCGCGCCGTCGTCGTCAGTGTCGGTGCTGTTCTTGTCACCATCACCGTCCGTTGAGTTTTCATCGTCGTTCTGATCGCTGGAATCGTCCTGATCATCGGAACTATTGTCATCGGCATCGGGAGAAAGCGCATTTGTGTTGGCGTCGCCAGGCTGCGAGTCGTCCTCGCGATAGCTTGTGTCATTGAGGCCCGTCTCCATCTCGTCGTCATACTCATCGACGATCTGCGTCCACTCCTCTCGATTGTCGACGCTCGTCCATTGCGAGATATTGTTGACCGAGATGTTGGTATTGAAGTTGTTGACGGTGATGTTGGTGTTGACCTCGACGACATCCGCGACTTCTGTCCCGCGGTTCACGCCAAACAGGAAACTGGTGGCACTCACGGCAAGGGCGGCCCAAACGAGTCTGTCGACATCGCCCGGCGTCGAAATCGGTTGATGCCGCACTGTGGCAAGCACGTCACCCGGTCGGATACCTTGCCGCGCGGCAACGCCATGCGGTGCAACGGCCAGGACATATACGCCGCGAAGCTTGGGCGGGATCTGGTAGCGATGCCGAGAGGCGTGGTTGATCGGTATCAGAACCGCATCAAGAGCCCGGGAAACATAGGGCTTCGGCAGATCATACTTGCTGGCATACGCAAAATTGATCGTTTGCGGGACGGCAACGCTCACAACAGCCGTCATTTTCACTGACGTTGCCAATGCACGGGTGAAATGCACGATCAGTCTGGATTTTCGAAGACTTTGCATTTTCCACATCCTGCAGCTGATGAACCTATGTCAGATGCCCGGCGCCCGGAGCGCTCCCCCGCTAGTTGTTCTCCTCCTGCGCCAACTGCGTCGACGGCAATCTCCAGCGATCACCATCATTCCGTAACTTGCTCGGCAAAACACTTTGCCAGGTCTTGCGGCGCTCCGAGCTTCTTCGCCCAGGATACCAGTTCAGGTTTTTCCGATGGCTCGGCATAGCCGCCCCACACGTCGCGAAACTGCTTCTTTCCGTCGACTGTCTGGAAGAACATCACGCCGTCGTCGCTCACGGGCGTGGAGACGTAAGCGGCGCTCCAGTTGCCGTTCTCCATGATCGTGATGAACTTCACCCGAGCGGGCTTGACCTTGTTGTCCAACGCCGAGGCGACGAGAGATGCATATTCCTGCCTGCGCGCCTTCGTCGCTTCGACCTTTATACCGTCGCAGGCGTTACCCGCAGCGAAAGCGGATGTCAGCGTCATTCCCAGCCCCGTGAGGCCGACCGCAACGATTTTGGCATGTCGCCGGACCAGGCTGCTGAATTCAGACATGATTGGCTTCCTCCTTTTTCGCCCCGGAATCCATTAATCGGAATCGTCATCGTCCGATGAACTGTCATCGCCCGACGAACTGTCGTCGACCGGTGTATCGACCTCGCAGCCGATGCCGCGGCAGCCTTGGTAGTTGCCTTGCGTATCGAAGTTCGGATTGCCTTCTCTGTCGTACTGCGGTCTGTCGTCGATGCTTTGATCCCCGTCATCAGGATCGTCGACTTTACATCCGAGCCCATGACAGCCGATGTAGCGGCCCCGCGTATCGAAATTGGGATTTCCGTTCCTGTCGAACTGCGGCCGATAATCAATCTTTCGGCCGCCTTTATGGGGCCGATCAGCCAGGCAGCCCTTTCCGCGACAACCGCCGTAGTCGTCGGTGGTACAACCGGCGATCGCCATCAAAGCAGTGACCAGCGTCGCATAGATTACGAATTTCATGATTCATTCCTCTGATTGGCTGGCGGCCGGGGATCGTCCGTCAGACGTGTAGTCGATAGCCGCTGACGACCCGAACAGGATCCCGGCGATCAAGAGCAGCTTGAGGGCCTGCCAGAAGCTTATGGTCTTCAGGCCAAAAACATCCGGCATGGTGGTGTTCCAGAGCCACAGAAGAAGGGCGGACAGGATCGCCACGACGACGATTACGCCGATCAAAACACCAACGGCAGTTGCCAAATCCGGCATGTCTGTCCCTCCATCCGAAGGCTATTGCAGACGCCCGTCTCCGCTCTTGTCGGCAGCCGCGAAGTCCTTCATGACCCGGTTCATGAATTCCTCCCGGCTGATACGGCCGTCCCCGTTCGCATCGGCCGCCGCAAACTGATCGGCGTTCAGGACGTCGGCAGTCTCGGCCTGGCTGAGAGAGCCTTCATTGTCGGCGTCCAGCTTTTCGAAGGCCTTGGTCATGAAGGCCTGATACTCCTGCCGGTTCACCGCGCCGTTGTTATTGGTATCGATCTGGTCTTGCTGCCCCTGGTACATGGACTGCTGTGCCATGGCCGCGCCGGTGCAAAGCAGGAGCAAGGAAGCTGTCGTCGCGATTATGGATTTCATTGTCTTGTCCCTTTCTTCTCGCCTCAGCGGCAGGCAAGACGATTGCCAAGGTAGCCACCACCGCCGATACCGACAGCTTCGGCCAGGACGCGGCCGCGGCCACCGCCGATCGCGCTGCCGACAAGACCGCCCACGATCGCACCACCGACCGTACCGGCGATGCAGCCGAACTCGCTGTTGCGCGCCTGGACTTCCGGGTTGGATGACGACTGGCACGCCGTAAGCGCGAAAGTGCCTGCGAGCACGATTGCCAAGATTGATTTTCTCGTGGCTCTTTCCTGATCTGATTGCGGGTTGGCGCCAATCCGAGCAAGACAGAGCTTCGCTGGCCATCGAATGAGCCAGGCTGTGGCCCATGCATTCGACGACTTAGCCGCCGGCTGTCGTAAATCTCTTGCGTCGAGGGGAACTACGTCGAGGGAAACGTTCCCCGCAGGGGCCGCATTGGCGAATGTCAATTTTCCTCTCCATGCCTAGCGCCCCGTCCGCCCAAGCATGCCCACGATCCGCTGACGCGGCTGTGTTGCTAAAAAGTGGCATCCGACGTCAGCCTATGGCAAGGAAAAAGTACAATATCGCTGGATTGAATTTTGCAAATGCTTAATAATTCGGAACCAGTGCCGGTTATTTTAGCAGATACTGAAATTGAATCGACAGCAAGATCCTAGCATGCAACCTCAGTTTTATTCTCTGGTCACGCGTTGTTGCAAGTAACATGTCAAATTGTTATGAATTTACGCCGGCTACCAAAAAGACGCGACGAAAACTGCTTCTTATATGATGGCATGAATCTTGATCTAGTGTCTTATTTTTTCGAACCCAACCAACCCGTTGCGCAGGCCGAAAGAAATGCCGCTCACTCATTCGAGTTGTTCAACACTGCGGCGTGCCGCAAAGAGGTGCAGTTGGGGGCGCGGCGACCGCGTCGTGAGCATCTTCCCAGTCGGATTGTCATCGAGTAGCGTGCAGGGCGGCACGTGACGGCGCTCTCTTTGGCGAATGCACTGCGGCACCTTCAGCAGTTGCCCGTCAGAAGATGGGACTGGTGTCACAACCCGGTGCTCGCCGTGACAGATTGTTTCCGTCCCGGTTCATTTCAGCACCGAAGCGAGGGGGAAGAAAATGCACAACCGATTTCGGCGGTGCCTGCGGAAAATGTCGCTGGCGGCATTGATGATGCTGGCGGTAAACATCCCGGTCCACGCGGCTGATCTCGTCATTGCAATGCCGAACTGGCCGTCGGGCCAGGCAACGGCAAACATCCTCAAGGTCAGCCTGAAGGAAAATTTCGGGCTCGATGCCGATGTGCGCGAGATGGGGACGCTTATTGCCTTTGCCGGTCTCAATTCGGGTGAGGTGGATATTCATCCCGAAATCTGGCTGCCCAACCTGGACAATCTGGTGAAGAAGTATGTGGACGGTGCCGGCACGGTGGCCATCAGCCCCATCGGTGTGCCGGCCTGGCAAGGTCTGTGCGCCACGCGTGAAGCAGCCGACAAATTTGGAATTCATGATGTTTCGGATCTCAGCGACACGAAGAAAACCGCCGCGCTGGATACTGATGGCGACGGACGTGGCGAACTCTGGATAGGCGCTGAGGGTTGGTCCTCAACCGCTATCGAGCGCATCCGCGCCAACAGCTATGGTTATGCCAAGACAATGACATTGCTGGAGACGCCCGAGGATGTCGGAATGGCGGCTGTCGATGCCGCGGTTGCCACGGATCACCCGATGGTGTTTGCCTGCTACGCGCCGCACTACGTCTTTGAGCTGCACGACATTGTCCGCCTTACGGAGCCGCCCTTCGACCCGGCAAAGTGGAAGATCGTGCTGCCGTCCGAAGACCCGCTCTGGGTTTCAAAGTCCAGCGCGCCGGTATCGTGGGATACGGCGCGTTTCCATATCGCCTACGCCACCTCGCTGCGCAAAAAATATCCGAAGGTGGTGGCGTTCCTGGAACGGGTCGACCTGAAGCCCGAGGAAATCACCAAAATGAGTTATGCGATCCAGGTAGAGCGTCAGGATCCTTACGAATACGCCAAACAATGGGTTGCCGCACAAGGCGTCCGGGTGCACGGGTGGGCAAATCCATGAACCGAAAGCTGATGATCGCGGGACGCGCCACTTTCCAGCGGAGCTCCCTTACAACAATTGTCGCGGTAGCGTTCGGTCTTGTCGCGGTGGCGGCGCTGGCTGCGGGAACACAGGTTTTCGATCCGAAAACCCACAAATGGGTGGACTACGACCGCACCAAGGCGCGCAAATACTATGCCGCGCATAATGAAGTGCCCGAGGCGTTCCGCCCGCAGATGGTCAAGTTCCGCACCGCGGAAGTGCCAGGCACGATCATCATCGATGGCAACCAGCACTTTCTCTATCTTGTGCAGCCGGATCAGCGGGCGATGCGCTACGGCATCGGCGTGGGCCGGGAAGGATTTGGATGGGCCGGCATCGTGCGCGTCGGCCGCATGGCGGAATGGCCGACATGGACGCCTCCGGCCGAAATGGTCGCTCGTGATCCGAAGGCGGTGAAATACGCCGGAGGCATGAAGGGAGGGCCCGACAACCCGCTCGGCGCGAGGGCGCTCTACCTCTATGAGCGCGACCAGGACACGATCTACCGGATACACGGCACCCCGGAGCCCTGGACGATCGGGCTCGACGTGTCATCGGGGTGCATCCGTATGAGGAACGACGACATCACCGATCTCGCATCCCGCGTCAAGGTCGGGGCCAAGGTCATCGTTCTCATGCAAGGGGCAGCCCTCTACAAGGGTGTGTGAAGCGGCGTTCGGAGAGGGCCAAGCAATGTCGGCAAAACGTGCAGTGAGAACTTCGATCCTGGTGACAGCAATTGGATTCCTGGCTGAAGCCCTGAGCGCGTGCGTCAGCGCGCCGCCGCCGCCTCCTCAGGACCAGATGTCCAGGACCAAGGTCGAAACGGCCCCGGCGGACCTTCAGCTTCTTTGCGCCAATGCGGTCGCCAAGGCGAGCGGCGTCGACAGCACGAAGATACTTCCGGTTTCATCGACCAAGCTCGATTCCAAAACCTATCAGGTCGAACTCGATGCCAGCGGCAAGAAGACAAGCTGCCTCGTGGATGACGACGGCAACGTCAAATCGGTTGAGCCCGTCTGATCCGCTCTGGTCGACGACTTTTGCGACCGATCTGACCATTGCCGCGAACCGGCGTCGGCTTCGGACGTGACGATGTTGGGTGGCGGCCAGCCGCGATGAACGGTTTAGAACGCCCGACTAACCGCGCCTTGCCTCACCCCAGCCCGATCCGCCTGGCGCCTTGCCGGAACAGGGCCTCGGCGTCCGGCTCGAAGCGGAAGGTGCCGATGAAATCATCGGCGCAGTAGTTCGGCAGCGTCTTGCGCAGCGCGGAGGCGAAACTTCGCGCCTCGTCCAGCCGCCCCGCCAGCGCAAGGCAATGCGCGGCAATCGCCAGGATGATGGCATGGGCGTTGGGACGGGCGGCTGCTTTCAGCGCCCATTCGGCGGCCTCGTCGAACTGGCCGAGCCGGACATGCGCCATCGCCCTGGCGCCCAGCATACCGAACAGCAGCGGATCGAAGGGGCTCAGATGCCTGGAATGGTCGGACGAGCCGATGGCGGCCTTCGGGTCGCCCGACTGCGAGTGGACGAAAGACAGCGCATAGTGGCCAAGCGCAAAATTCGGGCTGAGGTCGACGGCGCGTTCCAGCTCGATGAGGGAGCCGTCCTGCTCGCCGCGCAGCCACAGCGCCCGCCCCATGGCCCAGTGCGCGGCCGGATTGTGATCGTCGACGAGTAGGCTCTGGCCGGCGGCCTCGAAGGCCATGGCGCTTTCCTGATCGCGGTCCCCCCAGCGCTGGAAGGCGTTCTGCCAATGGGGGAAGGAGAGGCCGGCATAGGCGCGGGCGAAGGTTGGGTCGAGCTTCAGGGCCATGTCGAAGAAATGCCGGGCCTGCTCGTTTTCCGCGCGGGTGAAGCGATACATGTGCCACAGGCCGCGATGGTAGGCTTCCCAGGCATTCAGCGAATTCGGCGCCTTCAGCATGGCGCGGTTGCGCTCGACCGTTTCGATCTCGGCCGAGATCGACGAGACGATGCTGTTGCCGATATCATCAAGCACGGCAAAGATGTCGTCCGGCTTGCGCTCGAACGTCTCGGCCCAGACGATCCTGGCCGTGCGTACTTCGATCAGCTCGACCGCGACGGTGACGCGGCCCGCCTGGCTGCGCACCGTGCCGGTGGCGACATAGTCGACCTTGAGCCGCCGGCCGGCATCCTCCGGCGCGATGTTTTTCTCCGCTAGCGCAAACACCGAGCCGCGCGCGATGACGAAGAAATCCCTGAGCTTGGCCAGGCGGGTGATGATGTCGTGGGTCAGGCCATCGGCGATTCCTCCGCGCGGGCCGCCCAGAGGACCGGTGGGAACGCCGCCGATTCCGGCCTGTTCGACAAACGGCATCACCGCGAGCGAAGCCTTGCGCGACGTCGCGGCATTCGGATCGGCAAGCACGATAGATGCCTGGGATACCGAGAGCCGGACGTCTGACTGTGCCCATGAAGACTGGCCCTGCTGGCAGCGGATTGCCAGCCATGCGTCGCGGACCGATGCGAAATAC
>NZ_JAMYSE010000033.1:0-64222 GCF_040321795.1 Mesorhizobium sp. M0244
GTTGGAAACACTGTCTTTGGCGGTCGATTTGATAACCGTGATCACGCAATCGCTGTCTATGAAGCACATAACGCTTCCGTGAAATCAACGCTGCCACCTGAACGCCTTCTTACTTATCAGGCCTCCGAAGGGTGGGAGCCGCTTTGTGCCTTTCTCGATGTACAGTTGCCTTCCGAACCGTTTCCACGCACCAATTCGACTGCCGAATTTCGTGCTCGCATAGGGCGTTGAACGGCGGCTTGCCACCTATCTCGGCCTTCGCCGCAGTTGAATCCTAGGCGATATCCTCGCCGCTCAGGCGGCGCGGGCCTCTCGGATCGAACTTTCCAGGATGTCGAGCGCTTCGTTCATGACGGCGTCCTGGATGGTGATCGGCGCGAGGAAGCGGATGACGTTGCCGTAGACGCCGCAGGTGAGCAGGATCAGGCCCTTGTCGAGCGCCTTCAGCCGGACCGCATTGGCAAGTTCCGGCGCCGGCAAGCCCTTCTTCACATCGTTGAACTCGACCGCGTTCATGAAGCCGGGGCCTCTGATATCGACGATCTCCGGCGCTTCGTCGCGGATCGATTGCAGGCGCTGCTTCAGCCGGTTGCCCAGCGTGTTAGCGCGGTCGCAGAGCTTCTCCTCGTCGATGACGTCGAGCACGGCATGCGCCGCGGCGACGCCGATCGGGCTGCCGCCGTAGGTGCCGCCGAGCCCGCCGGGGTTCGGTGCATCCATGATCTCGGCACGCCCGGTGACCGCCGCCAACGGGAAGCCGCCGGCCAGGCTCTTGGCCATGGTGGTGATATCGGCCGCCACCTCATGGTGATCCATGGCGAACATCTTGCCGGTGCGGGCAAAGCCGGTCTGCACCTCGTCGGCGATCAACAGCATGCCGTGCTGGTCGCAGATCTTGCGCAATGCGGTCATGAAATCGCGCGGCGCCTCGTAGAAGCCGCCCTCGCCCTGCACCGGCTCGACGATGATGGCGGCGACGCGGGCCGGATCGACGTCGGCCTTGAACAGCCGGTCGAGCGCCGCCAGCGAATCGGCGACCGAGACGCCGTGCAGCGCCACCGGAAACGGCGCATGGAAGACATCCGCCGGCATGGCGCCGAAGCCTACCTTGTAAGGCACCACTTTGCCGGTCAGCGCCATGCCCATGAAGGTGCGGCCGTGGAAGCCGCCGGCAAAGGCGATGACCGCCGGCCGCCCGGTGGCGCTGCGGGCGATCTTGATGGCATTCTCAACCGCCTCGGCGCCGGTGGTGACAAAAATCGTCTTCTTGTCGAACTTGCCGGGCAGCATGCCGTTCAGCCGCTCGGCCAGCCTGATATAGCTTTCATAGGGCACGACCTGGTAGCAAGTGTGGGTGAAGCGGTCGAGCTGCGCCTTGACCGCTTCGATCACCTTGGGGTGACGGTGGCCGGTGTTGACGACAGCGATGCCGGACGAGAAATCGATGTAGCGGCGGCCTTCGACGTCCCATATTTCCGAGTTTTCGGCGCGGTCGGCATAGATCTGCGTGGTCATGCCGACGCCGCGCGAGATCGACTGGTTCTTGCGTTCGGAAATGGCTGAATTTGTCATCGTACCCCTCGCCGGGCCGGCGCCCGCTCTCGTTTGATGGCTGTTGAGACTCTTCTGGGCCTATTTCAGGTTTTCCTCAAGTTGGCACCATCGCCGGGCGATTGGGCCTGCCGGTGCCGACGTAAGCAAACCGAACGCCGCGTCCGTCACGCCGTCCTGACAAACCCCTCGCTCGCTCTCAGCAGATTGCGCGTGTAGTCCTTGGTGACCCGGCGCTCGACGAGGTCGCCGGCGCTGAGGTGCTCGACCGCCTCGCCGTTCTGCATCACCATCAGCCGCTCGCACATATGGGTGATGATGGCGAGGTCGTGGCTGACCATCAGGAAGGTCAGCTTGCGGCGCCGCCGGATCTCTTCCAGCAGGTTCAGCACCTCCGCCTGCACCGAAGCATCGAGCGCCGAGGTCGGCTCATCGAGCAGCAGGATCGACGGTTCGAGGATCAGGGCGCGGGCGATCGCCACGCGCTGGCGCTGGCCGCCCGACAGTTGATGCGAATAGCGGAAGCGGAAGCCGGTCCCCAGGCCGACCTCGTCTAGTGCCCGCTGGATACGCTTTTCGCCGTCGGCGAAGCCGTGAATGGCGAGCGGCTCCTGCAGCAGGCGGTCGACGGTCTGGCGTGGGTGCAGGGAGCCGTACGGGTCCTGGAAGACCATCTGCACCTCGCGGTAGAACGCCTTGTCGCGGCGCGCGTCGAGTTTTTTGCCATTGACGGTAATGGTGCCCGAAGCGGCCGGCGCCAGACCGGCAATCGCCCGCAGCAGCGTCGACTTGCCGGAACCGGATTCGCCGACCAGGCCGAAAGACTCGCCGGATTTCACCTCGAGGCTGACGCCCTTCAGCGCGCGAAAACGGTCGAAGACCACCTCGAGCCGATCGACGGAAAGCGCTGCCGTCATGCCGCCCACTCCGGCTTGCGGTCGAGCACCGGCAGCGGGTGGCGGTCGGCGCCGATCTTCGGCATGCAGTTGAGCAGGCCGCGCGTGTAGGGATGCTGGGCGCGGCCGAGCTCGGATGCCTTGAGCTGCTCGACCACCTTGCCGGCATACATGACGATCACCCGGTCGCAGAAGGACGAGACCAGGCGGAGGTCATGCGAGATGAAGATCAGCCCCATGCCGCGCTCGCTGACCAGGCGGTCGAGGATGCCGAGCACGTCGAGCTGCACGGTGACGTCGAGCGCCGAGGTCGGCTCGTCGGCGATCATCATTTCCGGCCCGGCGATCAGCATCATGGCGATCATGGCGCGCTGGCCCATGCCGCCGGAAACCTCGTGCGGATGCAGGTCGAAGACACGGGCCGGATCGCGGATCTGCACGGCCTCCAGCATGGCAAGCGCGCGGTCTCGTGCTTCGGCCTTGGAGACCTTCTCATGCGTGCGCAGCGTCTCGACGATCTGGCGGCCGATGCTCATCACCGGGTCGAGCGAGTATTTCGGATCCTGCAGGATCATGGCGATACGCTTGCCGCGCAGTGCCCGGCGCTCGCGCGGCGAGGCGGCAAGCAGGTCGATGCCGTCGAAAGCGAGCGTCTTCGCGGTCACCTCGGCCTGCGGCGGGGTTACTCCCATGATGGCGCGGCCGGTCTGCGACTTGCCCGAACCGCTCTCGCCGACGATGCCGAGCCGCTCGCGCCCGAGCGAGAAGGAAACGCCGCGCACCGCCTCGATCAGGCCGGTGCGAGTCGGGAAGGTGACGCGCAGATCGTCGACTTCGAGGAGCGTGCTCATTGGTCACCGCTCATGGGGTCGCCGCTCATTGGTCACCGCTTCGGGGATCGAGCGCGTCGCGCAGGCCGTCGCCGAGCAGGTTGAAGCCGAGGCTGACGATGAGGATGGCAAAGCCCGGGGCGCCCGCCACCCACCATTGGTCGAGCACGAAGCGGCGGCCGGACGCGATCATCGCGCCCCATTCGGGCAACGGCGGCTGCGCGCCGAGACCGAGGAAGCCGAGACCGGCCGCGGTCAGGATGATGCCGGCCATGTCGAGCGTCACCCTGATGATCAGCGAGGAGATGCAGAGCGGCATGATGTGGCGAAGCACGATGCGGAACGGCGAAGCACCCATCAGCTGCACCGCCTTGATGTAATCCGAATTGCGCACGGTGAGCGTTTCGGCGCGCGCGATGCGGGCATAAGGCGGCCACGAGGTGATGGCGATGGCGAGCACGGCGTTTTCGATGCCGGGGCCAAGCGCGGCGACAAAGGCCAGCGCCAGGATCAGCTTCGGAAAGGCGAGGAAGATGTCGGTGATGCGCATCAGGATCGCATCGGTCCAGCCACCGGCATAGCCGGCAACGGTGCCGACCAGCAAGCCGATGGGCGCGGCGATGATGGCGACCAGAATGACGACATAGAGCGTCCAACGCGAGCCGAAGATGATGCGCGAATAGATATCGCGGCCGAGATCGTCGGTGCCGAACCAGTGCGCGGCACTTGGCGCCAGCAGCCGCGAGCCCTTGAGGTCGCCGAATGTCGGCGAATAAGGCGCCAGCACATCGGCGAAGGCCGCGACCACCAGCAGGGCGATGATGATGAGCAGGCCGACAAAGGCCAGCCGGTTTGCGGAAAAGCGCCGCCAGGCCACATAGGCGCGGCCGAGCCTTGCCTGCACGCGCGACGCCGGCCGCTCGCTGAGCAGCCAGTCGCGGCGGGTTTGAATCGCTTCTGTGCTCATCCTGCCTTGGTCCTCGGATCAAGCACCCGGTAGAGCAGGTCGGAGAATAGATTGATGGCGATGAAGACCGAGCCGATGATGATGGTGCCGCCGAGCACGGCGTTTATGTCGGCGTTCTGAAGGGAATTGGTGATGTAGAGGCCGATACCCGGCCACGAAAACACCGTCTCGGTCAGAACCGAGCCTTCGAGCAGCCCGGCATAGGACAAGGCGATCACCGTGACCATCGGCACCGCCGCGTTGCGCAGCGCGTGGCCCCAGATGATGCGCGTTTCCGACAGGCCCTTGGCGCGCGCGGCGACGATATATTCCTGGGTGAGTTCGTTCAGCATGAACGAGCGTGTCATGCGGCTGATATAGGCGAGCGAGAAATAGCCGAGCAGCGAGGCCGGCAGGATGATGTGGCGGAAGGCATCGGCAAATACGTCCCACTGCCGCTGCCAGAGTGCATCCAGCAGGTAAAAGCCGGTAATCGGCGTGAAGGTGTATTCGTAGACGACGTCGAGGCGGCCGGGAAAGGCGACCCATTGCAGCTTGGCGTAGAACAGCACCAGCGCCAGTAGCCCCAGCCAGAAGATCGGCACGGAATAGCCGACAAGGCCGATGATCCGCACGATCTGGTCGATGATGCTGCCGCGCCGCACCGCGGCCAGCACACCGAGCGGTACGCCGATCACCGAACCGATCAGCGTCCCCAGCGTCGCCAGTTCGAGCGTTGCCGGAAAGGCGCGGCGGATATCGGTCATCACCGGATTGGTCGTCAGCACCGAAGTGCCGAAATCGCCGTTCAGGGCATGTTTGACATAGATGTAGAACTGCTCGACCAGCGGCAGGTCGAGGCCCATCTCGCGGCGCGTGCGCTCGACGACATTGGCCGGCGCCCTGTCGCCGAGCACCGCCAGCACCGGGTCGATCGGGATCACGCGGCCGATGAAGAAGGTCACCGCGAGCAGACCGAGATAGGTCGTTATCGCGATAACCAGGAACCGGGCGATCGATGAGGCCACGGCAACAGCGCGGGCGCTGCCGCGCCCTGCCGTCACTTCGCTTTCAGCCACACTCATGCGGCGCGTCCGCCGGCGTCACTCCCCGGCATCACTCTTTCGAGACGGGACCGACGAAGTTGGTGTCGAAACTCGGGCCGAGCGCGAAGCCCTTGAGGCTCTTGCGCAGGCCGGCCACTTCCAGCTGCTGGTGGATAATGACGAACGGGCTGGTATCGAGGATCTTCTTCTCGAGATCCTGGTACATTGCGGCACGCTTGACCGCATCCTTCTCGACAAGGGCGGCTTCGGTCTGCTTGGTCAGGTCCGGAATGTCCCAGGCGTTGCGCCAGGCAAGGGTCTTGGTCTTGCCTTCATCCGAATTGTCGGGGTTGCTGGCGAAGGTCTGGGCATTGGAGTTGGGATCGAAATAATCCTGGCCCCACTGGCCGATATAGATGTCGTGGTTACGGGCGCGGTATTTGGTCAGCGTCTGCTTGCCGTCGCCGGGGATAATCTCCAGCTTGATGCCGGCCTGTCCCAGCGTCTGCTGGATCGATTCCGCCATGCCGGTCTGCGGTTGGACGCTGCGCACGTCCATGGTGACGCTGAAGCCGTCGGCGAGGCCGGCCTTGGCGAGCAGCTCTTTTGCCTTAGCAACGTCGAGTTTGAACGGGTTTTCGTCCAGCGCGCCCAGTACGCCTTTCGGCAGGAAGGTCTGGTGGATCTCGCCGATGCCCTTGAGGATGGTCGAGCCCAAGGCGTCGTAGTCGACCAGATATTTGAAGGCCTGGCGAACTTCGGGCTTGGCGAGATTGGGGTTCTTCTGGTTGAGGCTGATGTAATAGACCGTGCCCTTCGGCGCGCTGGTGGTGGTGAGATCGGCGTTCTTGGCAATGGCGTCGAGGTCGTTCGGTTCGAGATTGCGGGCAACGTCGATGTCGCCGGCTTCCAGCGCCAGGCGCTGACCCGAGCTTTCCTTCATATTGCGATAGATGACACGGGCGAGCTTGGCTTTTTCGCCATTGTAATTGTCGTTGCGCTCAAGGACGACGGCCTCGTTGGCCCGCCATTCACGCATTTTGAAGGCACCGGAGCCGGCATAGCCGGTCTTCAGCCAGGCATTGCCAAAATCATTGTTCCATTTGTAGTCGGCGCTCGGCGTGACCGCCGCGACATGCTCCTTGACCAGCTTGGCATCGACGACCGAGGCGACGGTCGCCGACAGACAGTTCAAGACGAAGCTTGGCGCATAGGCCTTGTCAACGGTGAACTGGAAGGTCTTATCGTCGACGGCCTTGGCTTTGTCGGTGACGTTGCCGCCATCGATGCCGAGCTGGCCGATGATAAAGGCCGGGCTCTTGTCGAGCTTGATGGCGCGTTCGAACGAATAGGCGACGTCGGCCGCCGTGATCGGATTGCCCGAAGCAAATTTCAGGCCGGGCTTGAGTTTGAATGTGTAGGTCAGGCCGTCGTCGGAGACGCTCCAGCTTTCGGCGAGATCGCCCTTGACCTTGGAGGTATCGCTGAGGTCGAGGCGTACCAGAAGATCGTAGGTGTTGCCGGTGACCTCGGCGGTCGACAATTCGAACGCTTCGCCCGGATCCATGGTGATGATGTCGTCGATTGCGAAACCCTCGACCAGCGTGTCGGCGGGCGTGACCGCGAAGGCAGGCGCACCGGCCAGAAGCAGCGCGGACAGGGCCGCGCCCGCGAACAAGAAGCGGGAGCGTAGAGCAAACTTTTCCATCATCATTTTAACTGTTCCCTGTTTTTGTTGACCTGAGTTCCCGGCTCAAGGTTGTGGCATTTTCTTGCCGCGTCGAACGGTGATTCCCGGACCGTTGTCTTGGCAATTTTTGTGCAGTTCCGACTCACCATATCCGGCAGTTTCGAGCGCGGCAACGAGCATTTGCAGAACGGTCGATTGGACCAGATCGCGGTGCGAAAATCCGGCTATTTCAGCGCGGTAACCAGGTCGGTGTCGGGAAAGCAGGTGGCGGAACGGCCGTTGCTGGCCTGCCATTTGCCGATCGAGCGGCGTGTCTTGAAACCAGGCAGGCCGTCGGCGCTGCCGACATCATAACCCTTTGCCTCCAGCGCCCGCTGCAGGGCAGCGATGTCGGAGCGATAGAGCCCGCCGACCGCCCCCCAGCCGCCTGAGAAATTGCTGTCGCCATGGGCGATGCGATCGGCGCCATGGCCGATGAACAAGGCATACAGATCGCTGGTGTTATACTGCTTCAGCACGTAGAAATTGGGGGTGACGATGAAGGCCGGGCCGCTGCGCCCGGCCGGCATCAAAAGAAAACCTTCGGCTTTCAGTTCGCTCGCAGGAAACGGTTTACCCGATACACGCTTGATGCCCATATCAGCCCATTGCGAAATCTTCTTGCCCTGGTCCGGACCTTCGAGCGAGCACGAGACGCTGTCCGGCACCGTCACCTCGAAGCCCCAGCCGCGGCCCCTGACCCAGCCATAATGCACGAGATAATTGGCGATCGACGCCAGTATGTCCGGCGTCGAATTCCAGATGTCGGTGCGGCCGTCGCCGTCGAAATCGACCGCATGCTTGAGGAACGATGTCGGCATGAACTGCGGCTGGCCGAGCGCGCCTGCCCATGACGATTTCATCGCGCCGACCGGGGCAAGCCCGCGCTCGACGATCTCGAGCGCCGCCAGCAGTTCGGTGCGGAAAAACGCCTTCTTCGTCGACATGAACGCCTTGGTGCCCAGCACCTCGAAGGCGTCATAGGGCAGCTTTGCCGCACCGAAGCCGCTCTCGCGGCCCCAGATCGCCAGCAGCACTTCGCCCGGCACGCCATAGCGTTTCTCGATCGCGGCAAGCGTGCTCGCATTGGCCGCCTCGCGGGTGCGGCCGCCGGTGGTGACGGCGCGAACTATCTTTTCGGCGAAATAGGCGCCGGGCGAACCGAACTCGGCCTGATGCTGCTTCCGCGGCGTCGTCGCCTTCTCGCCGAGCAGCACCAGGTCGGGCAGCTTCAGGTTCGGCTTGATGCCGTCGAAGGCGGCGTCGAAGGTTTTCTTGGAGATGCCATTGGCCTTGGCTTCGGGCCAGAGGTCGTTGCCAAGCCAGGCGCGGAACTGGTCGTCGATTTTTGCCGCGGGGGCGGGAGTGGCGAGGATCAACCCAAGTAGGGCTGCTAGAAACGAGAGGCAGGCTAGTGTGCGAGCTCGGCGTTCTGTCGCGCCTCCCTCTGTCCTGCCGGACATCTCCCCCCACTTGGGGGGAGATTGGCAGCTTTGACGATGGCGCCTTTTCTCCGGCGCTGGAGGTTGGCGAAAGCCGGCGTGACATCCAATCTCCCCCCAAGTGGGGAGATGTCCGGCAGGACAGAGGGGGGCGCGACGGAACGCAATCATCTCGGAAGCACTCTCCCCCCAACTTCCTCAAAACACCGTCCGCGAGCGCAGTGCGGCGGCCAGCGTGCCTTCGTCGAGATAATCGAGTTCGCCGCCGACCGGAACACCGTGCGCCAGCCGCGTCACCTTGATGTCGAAGCCGGAAAGCTGGTCGGTGAGGTAGTGCGCGGTGGTCTGGCCCTCGACCGTGGCGTTGACCGCGAGGATCACTTCCTTGACTTCGCCGCCGGCGACGCGATCGACCAGCGAACGGATGTTTAGCTCATCAGGACCAATGCCGTCGAGCGGCGACAGCGTACCGCCGAGCACATGGTAGCGCACGTTCATGGCTGTCGCCCGCTCCAGCGCCCAAAGGTCGGCCACGTCCTCGACGACGATGAGCGTAGTGGGGTCGCGGCGCGGGTCGGTGCAGATCATGCATGGATCTGAGGTATCGACATTGCCGCAGGTCGAGCAGATGCGCACCTTGTCGACCGCCTCGCCCATGGCGGCGGCGAGCGGCGCCAGCAGCTGTTCCTTCTTCTTGATGAGGTGGAGCGCGGCGCGGCGTGCCGAACGCGGACCGAGCCCCGGCACCTTGGCCAGCAGCTGGATCAGGCGTTCGATCTCGGGACCGGCGATTCGCTTCGACATCGCACCGGTTTAGACCATGATCCCGAAAAGTGGAAACCGGTTTTCGGAAAAGATCATGGTCAAACAAGACGATAGAGCCCCATTCCGATCTATCGGAATGGATCCGGCTCTAGGATTTTTCAACCGGCTTTGGAACACTGCTGAGGCGCGTGCTGTTCGACGCGCAAAGAGGCAATCGCTTTAGGTTTGCGCCGCCCCTCATTGCCCTGCCGGGCATTTCTCCCCGTATAGTGACGGGGAGAAAGGGCCAACCGCGACCTCGGCACCCTTTTTGCAGCGCCGGAAATTGGCGAAATCCTTTGCAAAGGCGTCCTTCTCCCCGTCACTATACGGGGAGAAGATGGCGGCAGCCAGATGAGGGCGGCGGCGCCCTCAACAATCGACCGCCTCAGTTTTCTTCCAGTGGCCGGGTCTGGCCGGCGATCATCGCGCCGATGGCGTCGGTGTTCTCGGGCGTCGCCTCGAACGACATTGTCGGCTCTGCCGGCGCGGCCTGGAAGGAGGTGACAGGCCGCGCGCTCACGGTTCCACCGAAGCGGGCCGCATCCGGCTCCTGCATTGGTTCTTGCAGCGCTACAAGCATCGGCTTCTCCGGTGTCGCCCTCGCCGCGGTTGCCATCCCGGCAGTCACCCTTGTCTGCTTTGCCGGCTGCGATGCCGCGGCGGTCACATAGGTCGCCTTGGCGAATGTCGGCTTGGCGCTGCGTGCCGGCTCCGCCGAGGCGACAAGTATGGCCTGAGCGGCAGGCGCTTGCGGCTTGGCCTGGGCCACGGCGACTACCGGTTCGTCCGGCAGCGGCTGCCAGTTGCGGCCGCGCTTTTCATAGAAGGCATTGCCGCCGGCGACCATGGTGTAGTGCATGTTCTTGTAGGGGAAGCGCAGGCCGGCGGTGTGGAAGAACATGGTGTTCTTCAGCTTGGCTTTGCGCTCGCCCTTGAGCACCGCCTCGGCGGCTTCCTCGACGTCGGGCATCGCCTTCGAATTCATCGGCCGTGTCATGAGGCCCGGCGCGAACTGCCCGCGCTCGCCAACCACTTCGCAGATGGTGCTGCCGTGATTGCCGGACCGCAGCCGGTTCATCACCACCGTGCCGACCGCAATCATGCCGTCACGGCTCGACCGGTTGGACTCGAAGAACATTGCCCGCTCCAGGCACTCCTTTTCCTTCGGCGTGGAATTGTAGGAGCGCGAGTTCAGGAAACTCGGCGTAATGGCATCGGTCAGGCTGGACATGCCGTGCGAGGCGGTCTGACTGCAGGCGGCCAAAAACAGCGGCGAGATAACGACGCCGAGCCGCAACGGCGTCTTCCATCGGGTAGAGATCAACAGGTGTCCCCTCAATTCTGCTGCCAGCCCGCCCCTGGTTGCGGCAAGAATGAGACACTTTCAGGCAAAAAGATGGCTAAAGCGTTATTAAGTGTGGGGAGTTGCCCAATAGACACAGCTTGGCGGGCAAGACTGGCCTATCTGCCTGCCGGTACGACCGCCGGTTGCCCGGGCTCGTATTCTTCGAATTCCTCCGAAAACAAGCCGCGCCGCAGGAACAGGCTCCGCGCGTCCCTTGCCTTCGGCGCGATCTGCCGCGGCCAGCCGCTATCGACGAACTCGGCCCTGGTGAAGTCTGGCGTTGCCGCGCAGGCAGCCTCCAGCAACTCGGCGACTTCCAGCACGATCGCGCGTTCATCGTTCGACAGCACCGGCATGGCGATCTCGGCGGACGGACGATGGACGAAATCGTCGAACAGGTTGAAATAGCCGCTGATCCCGACGAGATCGACGGCGTCGTCGCAATAGGCAAGGATATCCAGGATCTCGTAGATCCGGTTTCGCACGCGCTGCTCTATCGGCCTGGCGGACGGCTCCTCGGTCATGGCGCCGCTGAAACGCTAAAGTTCAACTCTAGTGAAAACCTGACGAATGGTATCCGAAACTCAACTACTGCTCAGGGTGGAAAGCGGCCGCCGAGTACTCGTTCAACAGATGTCTGGAAGTACCCCTTTTCAGACCTTCATTGGTGGAGATACACTCGCTTAGCCGCACACTCCGGATTTGCCTAATGGCCGCAGCACCGAAACATTCTTGGATAGTCGCGAGCGACGTAAGTGACCGGGACGGAATCGGCGTCGAGCTTTTGATTGAAGGCGACCTTGTATTGGAGATTTTTCGTGATGACACAAAGCGTGCCAGAGAAGTAACCCTCTACCGAGCGGACATTCCGTTGGAGTTGGTAGAGGAGGCCATTGCGAGGTTCAAAAGTGAGATTCCGTGGGATTTTCTGGATTAATCAATCGGCGGGGATTTCATTGTTTCGCGATAAGTATTGAACGTCACCTTTTCACCCTTTTTGAGCCGTTCAGCGGCATTCGCCCGAGCGACTTAAAGGGTCGAACCCTGCCATCCCTCGCGGGGTACCAAATGTCAGGTTTTCATCACTAGAACGGCAGCTTCATTCCCGGCGGTATCGGCAGTCCCGCGGTCAGCGCCTTGGTCTTCTCCTGCATGGTCTGCTCGACCTTGGTCCTGGCGTCGTTGTGGGCAGCGAGGAGCAGGTCCTCGAGAATCTCAACCTCGTCCTCCTTGAACAGCGACGGGTCGATCTTCAGCGACTTCATCTCGAATTTGCCGGTCAGCGTCACGCTGACCAGGCCGCCGCCGGCCTGCCCGGTGGCTTCCAGCGTGGCGATCTCGTCCTGCATGGCCTGGAACTTGGCCTGCATTTCCTTTGCCTTGCCCATCAGGCCAAGAAGATCTTTCATCGCATGGTCCTTTGCAGTTGGTGCTGGTTGCTGTTGTATCTCTATTTGAGCATGATCTTCGCCGAAAAACCGGTCCCACTTTTTGCTACGCTGACCTTCGGTTCGGGATCATGCTCTAGGTTTCGTCGTCGTCCGACGGCGGCTCGACCGGCACTTCGGCCTCGGCCGCATCGGCTTCCGGCGCGTCGGGAATGCGCACGTCGATGATCTTGGCGCCGGGAAAGCGCGCCAGGATGGCGGCGACGGTCGGGTCGCTCTTGGCATCGAGGAAGGCGTTTTCGCGCTTTGTCGATTCCATCTCGGCCAAGGTCTGGCCGCCCTCCTCCTTCGACAGCGACACCAGCCAGTTGCGGCCGGTCCAGGCGCGCAGCTTGGCGGTCAAATCGTTGAGCAGCATCTTCGGCGCATCGTCGGTCAGGCTGACGTCGATACGGCCGGGCTCGATGCGCACCAGCCTCACGCAGCGCTTCACCAGCACCTTGAAGGCCATGTCGCGCTGGGCGTCGGCAAGGGCGACAATGTCGGCCAGCGATTTCACCGGCACCGGCGGCGCCTCGTCCACAGGTTTCGGCACTGCGACGAAGGCTGTGGGTGTCAGCTCGGCCTCGACCAGCCGCATGGTCTGCGCGCCGCCATTGGCAGTCGGCATCCGCGCCTGCGCAACGGCACTGGCACCACCGCTTGCAGGCCCATGGTTTGCTGGGCCGGGGCTTGCCGGTGTGCCATTCGCGCGCGGCGCGGCACCCGGCGGGGAAAAGCCGTTCTCCAGCGATTTCAGCGCCTCGTCCAGCGTCGGCAGGTCGGCGGCATGCGCCAGCCGGATCAGCACCATCTCGGCGGCACTGACCGGGCGGTTGGAGGTCTGCACCTCGGGAATGCCCTTCAGCAGCATCTGCCATGTCCGCGACAGCACCTTGACCGACAGCGTCTTGGCGAAATCGGCGCCGCGCCGGCGCTCGTCCTCGGACAGCGAGGCGTCGTCGACGGCCGCCGGCACGAAACGCAGACGGGTGACCAGATGGTTGAACTCGGCAAGGTCGGTCAGCACCGCTGCCGGATCGGCGCCGGTATCGTATTGGGCGCGGAATTCGGCAAGCGCGGCGGCGATGTCGCCCTTCATGACATGTTCGAACAGGTCGACGATGCGGGCACGGTCGGCCAGGCCGAGCATGGCGCGCACCGCCTCGGCGCTGACCGCGCCGCCGCCATGGGCGATCGCCTGGTCGAGGATGGACTGCGCGTCGCGCATCGAGCCTTCGGCCGCGCGCGCGATCATCGCCAGCGCATCGTGTTCGACTTCGATGCCCTCCAGACCGGCTATCCTGGCAAGGTCGGCCTTGATCATTGCCGCATCGATGCGCCTGAGGTCGAAGCGCTGGCAGCGCGACAGGACGGTGATCGGCACCTTGCGGATTTCGGTGGTGGCGAAGATGAATTTGACGTGCGGCGGCGGCTCTTCCAGCGTTTTCAGCAGGCCGTTGAAGGCTTGCGTGGAGAGCATGTGCACTTCGTCGATGATGTAGACCTTGTAGCGCGCCGATACCGGGGCGTAGCGCACGCGCTCGATGATGTCGCGGATGTCGTCAATGCCGGTATGCGAGGCTGCGTCCATCTCGATGACATCGACATGGCGGCCTTCCATGATCGCCTGGCAATGCTCGCCGAGCACGGCAAGGTCGACGGACGGCTGGTCGACGGTGGCGGTCTTGTAGTTGAGCGCCCGCGCCAGGATGCGCGCGGTCGTCGTTTTGCCGACGCCGCGCACGCCGGTCTGCATCCAGTCCTCGGCGATGAGGCCGGGGGCAAAGGCATTGGTCAGCGTGCGGACCATCGGCTCCTGGCCGATCAGTTCGGAGAAATTCGACGGTCGGTATTTGCGCGCCAGCACGCGATAGGCGGCAGGCTTGCCCGACTTCCCGGCCTCGTTTCCGGCTTCGCTCATTCGCCCGTTAAGCTCCCAGGGCTGCCACTGGAGGCGGCCGATTCCTGCGCATAGTTTCGCCCGCACGGCTTGGCGCCGTCAATGTCGGGGCAAAAGGCGAAGAGGCGGGAGGCTGGAACAATGACCCGTTCCGGGCTCGTTAGGGCTGCTTCCTTCCGGACCTGACCCGGTTGGCGAGTGGATCGTCCACCACCAACCTCCCGCTCCCCATATCGGCAATCCGGCGATGAAATGCAAGTGCGGATGATAGAGTAGTGAAGGACGGCGAAAGCTGAAACAAAAACCCGCCTCGGCGGGCGGGTCGCTGGCGCCAATAAGCACCATATGGAAATTAATAGCATAGCTGCCGGCACAAAGCAAGAACAAAATATGACTGCGGTCAATTTTTTACCTCGGTGCTGCCCCTCATTTGCCTGCCGGCACCTTCGCCCCGTGAACAACGGGGAGAAGGTAACGGTGAGGGGCAGCGCAAACCTGAAGCGATTTGCCCCAGGCCTGAATTCTTCGCCGGACAATCAGCGCCACGATGGCCAATGTTTGCCTGCTGCCCCTTGCGGCCCCCCGGCAGCCGCTCTAGCGTCCATAAAGTTCAAAAAACGTCATAATCGAGGAAACGCCAATGCTGCCGGGCCTCAAGGCCGGATTCACGCTTGACGCGCGGCTGGAAGCGGACAGCGAGCAGCTGATGTGGCTCGGCCTGTGCGAATTGCGCGTTATGAACGACCGCCGCTGGCCGTGGCTGCTTTTGGTGCCGCAGCGGCCGGGCGCCGAGGAAATCCACGACATGACGCCGCTCGACCAGGCGATGCTGACCTTCGAGACCAACATGGTGGCGCTGGCGCTGAAGCGGGTGACCGGCTGCACCAAGATCAACACCGGCGCGCTGGGCAACATCGTGCGGCAATTGCACGTGCATGTCATCGCGCGCTCGGAAGGCGATCCCGGCTGGCCTGGCCCGGTATGGGGGCACGGCCTGCGCGAGCCCTACCAGCGCTCCGACCTTCGCCGGTTTGCGGAAAAGATCAAGGCAGCGCTATAAGCCTCTCCCGTGTCCATCGTGAACCTGTCCATCTTGAACCTTCCCGAGTCTGCATGAGCTTCAGCCTGTTTGACGCGCCCGTGCGCGAGCCGAGCCAGTTCGTCGGCTTCGCCGGCAACATTATCGACCGGCAGTCCGAAAACCGCACCGACGATTCCGTCGAAAAGGCGCTCGCCGATCCCTCGGCGCGGCTTTTGCTGATGCATGGCGGCCGGCTCTATCTGAAGCTTGCGCAAGGCGCATTCGATCCCTGGTTCGGCGCGGCCGAAAGCCGGCCGCTCGAGGCATCGCTCGAAAACGGCGTCCTGCTCGGCTTTTCCGAAAGCGGCCCGGTGCTGGCGGTGCCGGCCGGGGTCGAGCCCGAGCAGCTTCCCGAGACGATCAAGGCCATCGACTATCGCTCGGTCTATATGCAGGGGCTGATCGACGAAGCAGCGGCCGGCGCGCTGGCGCAAGGGGCGGCCCTGCTCGCCTGGCATGCCAGCCATCGCTTCTGCAGCAAATGTGGCACCGAAGCCGAGATGCGGGCCGGCGGCTACAAGCGGCATTGCCCGGCCTGCGGCACCGAGCACTTTCCGCGCACCGACCCGGTGGCGATCATGCTGACGGCGACGCGTGAAAAATGCCTGCTCGGCCGCGGCCGGCATTTCGGGCCCGGCATGTATTCGGCGCTCGCCGGTTTCATCGAGCCGGGCGAGACGATCGAGGCGGCGGTGCGCCGCGAAACGCTGGAGGAAGCCGGCATCAGGCTCGGCCGCGTCGTCTACCATGCCAGCCAGCCCTGGCCGTTCCCCTATTCGCTGATGATCGGCTGCTTCGGCGAACCGCTCAACGACGACATCCATCCCGATCTCAACGAGTTGGAAGATTGCCGCTGGTTCTTTCGCGACGAGGTGCTTTCGATGCTGGCCAGGGAGCATCCGGGCGGCCTGGTGACGCCGCCGAAGGGGGCGATCGCCTATAACCTGATCCGCGCCTGGGCCGACAGCGCGTAACAGGATCGACATCGCAGGAGCAGAAAATGATCCGTCACACCGTCGTGTTCACGCTGAAACATCCGCCGCATTCGCTCGAGGAAAAAAGGTTCCTCGCCGACGCCAAGAGAATCCTCACGGCGATAAAGGGCGTCACGCATTTCGAGCAATTGCGGCAGGTCAGCCCCAAGAACGACTACCGCTTCGGCTTCTCGATGGAGTTCGCCGATCAGAGGGCCTATTCCGGCTATAACGACCACCCCGACCACGTCGCCTTCGTCCGCGACCGCTGGATCCCTGAGGTCGAGGCGTTTATGGAGATCGACTACGTGCCGCTCGGCTGGGGCTGAGACTGGGACGATCGCCATGCCCGGGCCTCAGGCGGCTGCAACGTGGATTTGGCGAAGATCGGGGCCTCGACAGCAAACACTGCCGCAGCCGACCGACGCGGCGCTCTAGAACGGTTCATCGTTTCACGGAAACGCCGAACCGGTCCATCTTTTTGTTGACGCAATTCCGGACGGAAAACCGTTCACACTTTTCCTGGAATTGCTCTAATACCCCGCGTCGCGATCCACCACATTTTCCAGCGCTTCGCCGCGCTCGAAGGCGTCCATCTGGCGCAGCATGATCGGCGCCAGGTGGACCGGATCGGAGGTCGCCGCCGCATGCGGCGTCACGAACACTTTCGGGTGGCTCCATAGCCGGCTGGTCTTCGGCAGCGGCTCGACCTCGAACACGTCGAGGCTGGCTTCCTTCAGCGTGCCGTCGTCCAGCGCGCGCAAAATGTCGGCGTCCTTCTGCAGCCTGCCGCGTCCGGCATTGATCAGCACCGAGCCGCCAAGGCCGTTGCGCTTTCGCAGCTCCCTCAGCACGCCATGGTTGATGATGCCTTGCGTCTGCGGCGTCAGCGGCAGAAGCACCACCAGGATGTCGGTGGCGTTGAGGAACGGGATCAGGCCGGCCTCGCCCGTATAGGTCGAGACACCTTGCATCGGCCGGTCGCTGCGCGACCAGCCATTGACCGGAAAGCCGAGTGACAAAAGCACCGACGCCGCCGCGCGACCAAGCGTGCCGAGCCCCATAATGCCGACAGAGATGTCGCCGGCCGGCCGCTGCGGCGGCTCGTGCCAGATCTTCTTTTGCTGCTGGGCGCGGTAGAGCATGCCCTGGCGATGGTGGTCGAGCACCCGCCAGACGACGTATTCGGTCATATATTGGGTAAGGTTGTCGGCCACCACCTTGACGACCGGTACGTCGGGCAAGGTGGGATCGGCGAAAATGTGGTCGACGCCGGCGCCGATCGAGAAGATGGCGCGCAAATTGGGCAGCGACGACAAGAGGTTAGGCCGCTGTTTCCACACCACCGCATAGGTGATCGAAGGATCGCCGGCGCCATTCGGCTCGAGCACCACCTCGCGCTCCGCCGACAGCAGCTCGCGCCAGCGCAGCGGATGAATACCGGTGAGGGCAAGCAGGATGCGGCCTTTTTCCATTGCGGATTTTTTTCCTTTTTACCAACAGCGTTCGCGTCCCAACGTGCAAGGGCGCTGCAGCGTTTTGATTTTGTGCATGATCGTCAGCGAAAATCTACTCGCTGACGATGCCGACCGGCGCCGTTTCGATCTTGAAGGCGGCCGAGATCAACGCCCTTGTATAATCGGTCTGCGGGTTGCCAAAAATCTGTTCGGAACGGCCGGCCTCGACGATCCTGCCATTGCGCATGACGATGACGTCATTGGCCAGCGCGCGGATGACCCTCAGATCGTGGCTGATGAAGAGGTAGGCGAGGTCGTGCTTGGCCTGCAGGCTGCGCAGCAGGTCGACGACCTGCGCCTGCACGCTCATGTCGAGCGCCGAGGTCGGCTCGTCCAGCATGACGAAGCGCGGGTTGAGCACCATGGCGCGCGCAATGGCGACGCGCTGGCGCTGGCCGCCGGAGAATTCGTGCGGATAGCGGTTGCGCGTCGCCGGATCGAGGCCGACTTCCCCGAGCACGTCGACAACGCGCTCGTCGCGCTCATCGGGCGACAGCTTCGGCTCGTGGATCTTCAGCCCTTCCTCGATGATCTCCGCGACCGACATGCGCGGGCTGAGCGAGCCGAACGGATCCTGGAAGACGATCTGCAGTTCGCGCCGCAGCGGCCGCATTTCGTTGAAGGACAGCTGATCGATGCCGCGTCCGTTGAACTGGATGTTCCCGGTCGACGAGATCATCCTGGCCAGAGCCAGGCCGAGTGTCGTCTTGCCGGAGCCCGATTCGCCGACGACGCCAAGCGTCTGGCCGGCCCGCACGGTGACGTCGATGCCATCGACCGCCTTCACATTGTCGACGGTGCGCCGGAAGAAACCCTTCTTGATCGGGAACCAGACCTTGATATCGTTGCCTACCATCACCGGCTTGGCTGCTTCGTTGGCCGCCGGCGGCTTGCCTTTCGGCTCGGCGGCAAGCAGATGCCGTGTATAGGCGTGCTGCGGATTGGCGAATATCTCTTTGGTCGGCCCGGTCTCGACGATCTTGCCCTTGGTCATCACGCAGACCCGGTCGGCGATCTTCCTGACGATGCCGAGATCGTGGGTGATGAACAGCATCGACATGTTCTTGCGGCTTTTCAGGCCGGCGAGCAGTTCGAGGATCTGCGCCTGGACGGTGACGTCGAGCGCCGTCGTCGGCTCGTCGGCGATCAAGAGTTCAGGCTCGTTGGCCAGCGCCATGGCGATCATGACGCGCTGGCGTTGGCCGCCGGAAAGCTGGTGCGGATAGGCGTCGAGCCGTTTCTCCGGCTCGCGGATGCCGACCTCGTGCAGAAGTTCCAGCGTGCGCGCCTTGGCGTTGCGGTCCCCCAGGCCCTGGTGCAGCTTCAGCACCTCGACGATCTGCTGCTCGATCGTGTGCAGCGGATTGAGCGAAGTCATCGGCTCCTGGAAGATCATGGTGATCTTGTTGCCGCGCACGCGGCGCAATTCCTTCTCGTCCGCGGCAAGCAGGTCGGCGCCGAGGAACTGGATCTTTCCCGACGGATGGCTGGCGGTCGGATAGGGCAGCAGCTTCAGCACCGACAGCGCGGTGACCGACTTGCCGGAGCCGGATTCGCCGACTAGCGCCACCGTCTCGCCCTTGGCGAGGTCGAATGAGATATGGTCGACCGCGATCGGCTGATTGCCGCCTTGCGCGAAGGCGACGCTGAGGTTCTGGACCGAGAGCAGCGGGGTATCGCTCATCTGAACGTCTTGCGCGGATCGAAGGCGTCGCGCGTCGCCTCGCCGACGAAGACCAGCAGCGACAGCATCAGCGAGATGACGACGAAACCGGAAATGCCGAGCCATGGCGCGTTAAGGTTGCGCTGCGCCTGCTTCAACAGCTCACCAAGCGAGGCGGCGCCGGGCGGCAGACCGAAGCCGAGATAGTCGAGCGAGGTCAGCGTCGAGATCGAGCCACTGAGCAGGAAGGGCAGGAAGGTCAGCGTCGCCACCATGGCGTTGGGCAGCAGATGCCGGAACATGATGGTGACGTTGGATACGCCGAGCGCGCGCGCCGCGTTGACATATTCGAAGTTGCGGGCGCGCAGGAACTCGGCCCGCACCACGCCGACCAGCGCCACCCAGGAGAACAGCAGCATCAGCCCGAGCAGGATGAAGAAGCCGGGCGGCAGGATGGCGGCGACAATCAGCAGCAGATACAGCACCGGGATCGCCGACCAGATCTCGATGAAGCGCTGGAACAGAAGGTCGGTCCAGCCGCCGAAATAGCCCTGCAGAGCGCCGGCCGCCACGCCGATCAGCGCCGAGCCGGCGGTCAGGATCAGCCCGAACAGCACCGAGACCCTGAAGCCGTAGATGACGCGCGCCAGCACGTCGCGGGCCTGGTCGTCGGTGCCCAGCCAGTTCCAGTTGCCGACGATGCAATTGGGGTCCGCCTCGCCTTTCGGATACTGGTTGCAGCGCGTCTTCTTGTCGTAGAGCCAGGACGGCTTGGTCGGTGCTGCCTCTGGAATGGCGTTGTTGACGGTCTGGTAGGAGTAGCGCACCGGCGGCCAGATCATCCAGCCATTGGCATTGATCTCGTCCTGGATGACCGGATCGCGATAGTCGGTGACCGCGTAGAAACCGCCGAACTTCTCCTCGGGATAGGCGACCAGGACCGGAAACAGGATCTCGCCCTTGTAGGAGGCGATGATCGGCCTGTCGTTGGCGACCAATTCCGAAACCAGCGACAGCACGAACAGGAACAGGAATATCCACAACGACCAGTAGCCGCGCCGGTTGGACTTGAAGTTCTGCAAGCGCCGTTGGTTGAGCGGCGACAGAAAGGGCCGCGCGATCCGAGCCGGCGCCGTTTCGACCGTGGCCTGCGCCATCAGACGTCTCTCCGCTCGAAATCGATGCGCGGGTCGACCCAGGTGTAGATCAGGTCGGACAGCAGCCCGACGAACAGGCCAAGCAGCGAGAAGATGTAGAGATTGGCGAAGACCACTGGATAGTCGCGCTGCACCACCGAGTTGAAGCCGAGCAGGCCGAGGCCGTCGAGCGAAAAGATGTTCTCGATCAGCAGCGAGCCGGTGAAGAAGGCCGAGATGAAGGCGCCGGGAAAACCGGCGATGACGATCAGCATGGCGTTGCGGAAGACGTGGCCATAGAGCACCTGCCGCTCCGACAGGCCCTTGGCGCGGGCGGTGACCACATATTGCTTGCGGATTTCCTCGAGGAAGGAATTCTTGGTCAAAAGCGTCGTCGTGGCGAAGGCCGACAGCACCAGCGCCGTCAGCGGCAAGGTCATGTGCCAGAAATAGTCGACGATCCGCGCCGGCCAGGACAGTTGGTCCCAATTGTCGGAGGTGATGCCGCGCAGCGGAAACCAGTCCCAGAACGAGCCGCCGGCAAACAGCACCATCAGCAAGATGCCGAACAGGAAGCCCGGAATGGCGTAGCCGACGATGACGACGCCGCTGGTCCAGACGTCGAAAGTGGAGCCGTCCTTGACCGCCTTGCGGATGCCGAGCGGGATTGAGATCAGGTAGGACAAAAGCGTGATCCACAGCCCGATCGAGATCGACACCGGCATCTTTTCCAGGATCAGGTCGAGCACCGAGATGTCGCGGAAATAGCTGTCGCCGAAATCGAAGCGGAGATAGTTCCACAGCATCATGCCGAAGCGTTCGAGCGGCGGCTTGTCGAAGCCGAACTGCTTCTCCAGCTTCTTGATGAATTCCGGATCGAGCCCTTGCGCGCCGCGGTATTTCGAGCCGACGTCGCCGGCGCCGTCGACATTGCCGCCGCCGGCATCGCCGCCGCCGCCGCCGAGGCGATCGCTGCCGCCCTGGTTCGTCAGCCTGGCGATGACCTGCTCGACCGGTCCACCTGGAGCGAACTGGATGACGGCGAAGGACACCGCCATGATGCCGAACAGGGTCGGGATCATCAACAGGATGCGGCGCAGTATATAGGCGCCCATCAGTTTTTATCCTCCTTGAGGACGACCATTGTGTCTGAAGGTGCCCCCAAGGCAATCGCTTCGGACCAATTGTCGACGCCGGCGCCGCCCCTCATTGTCCTGCCCGTCCTCCGCAGCAGCTGCGCTGCAGCTGCGGAGGGTGGACCGGGCACTTCTCCCCGTATAGTGACGGGGAGAAAGGGGCTGGCCGTAGTCTCGGGGCTTTTATTGCGACACTTGTGATTGGCGAAATCGTCGATGACAGCGCCCCTCTCCCCGTCGCTATACGGGGAGAGGATGCCGGCAGGCAGGTGAGGGGCGGCGCCAACGCCCGCAAGAAATTCAGCCTTTGCCAATTTTTGCCGCCTTGTCTTTGTCGAACCACCACAGCGTCTCGACCGGAAAGTCATAATCCGGCTTTTGGGCGGGAAAGCCGAACATGTCCCAGAAGGCTGCCCGGTGATTCGCCAGATGATATGTTGGAATCCAGTCTAGCCGCGCGCGCAAGACCCGATCGAGCGCATTGAGCGCTGTGACGAGTTCGATCCGGCTCTGCGCCTTGCCGGCTGCCTCGATCAGCGCGTCGATGGCTTTGCTTTCCGTACCCGGATAGTTGCGCATCCCCGGCGTTTTCGCCATCCGGGAAGCATAGAGAATCTCCAAACCGTCGGCGGTGGGCGTCGCTCCGATCGACCATGCAAGCATATTGAAGTCGAAGTCGAAATTGCTCTGCCGCGCTTCAAATTGCGTCGAGTCGACCTGCCGGATCGAAGCGTCGATGCCGATCGCCTTCATATTCTCGGACCACGGCGCGAAAATGCGAACGAGACCCTCGTCCTCGGCCAGCATTTCCACCTGCAGTCGCTCGCCTTTGTCGTTGACGACGAAATTGCCCGCTCGCTTCCAGCCGGCTTTGGCAAGCAGCCTCGAAGCCTCGCGCAGCAGCTTACGGTCGTGCCCAGAACCGTCGGAGACGGGTTGCATCACCGGTTCGCCGAAGGTCTCCGGCGGCAACTCGGCTCGAAACGGCTCCAGCAGTTTCAATTCCTGGGGTGAGGGCAGGCCCTTGGCCTTGTAATCCGATCGCTCGAAGTTCGATTGCGAACGCTCGTAGGAGTCGAAAAACAGAACCCGCCTGGTCCATTCGAAGTCGAAGCAATAGGCGATTGCCCGTCTCACGCGAATGTCGCGGAACTGCGGACGGCGCTGATTGAGCGCGACAGCCTGCATGGATGGCGTTTTCTCGCCGGGAAATTCGCGTTTGACGACCCTGCCATCCTTCAGCGCTGGAAAGTCGTAGCCGGTCGCCCATACCCGCGCGGTGAACTCCTCGCGAAAATGCGTATCCCCTTTCTTGAACGCTTCAAAGGCTGCCTGGCGATCAAGGTAGAAATCGATACGGATGCGGTCGAAATTATTAAGGCCGCGGTTCACGGCCAGATCGCGGCCCCAATAGTCGGCGACGCGTTCATATTCGACAGTCTGCCCGGCCACGACCCGTCCCACCCTGTATGGTCCGGAGCTAAGCGGTGGGGTTAACGTCGAGGCGTCGAAATCATTGGCCGTGTAGAAGGCTTTGGACACGATCGGCATTACGACGATCGCGAGGATATTCTGCGAGGACTGTTGGCCGTTGAAGGTAAGGCTGACTGTAAGCGGATCGATTGCGACCGCATCCGTCATATGCCGCAGGGCTTGGGAAAGGTTCGGATGTCCCCGGTCTTTGTAGAGGTTCAAGGCAAAGGCAATGTCTTCGGCGGTCAGCGGCGAGCCGTCATGGAAGCGCGCTTGTGGCCGCAGGCTGAAGCGGTAGCCATTGCGATCCTGCGACAAGGTAACGGATTCGGCAAGCAGGCCGTAGACCGCATCCGGCTCATCGACTGCCCTTGCCATCAGCGAATCGAAGCAGAGCTCGGTGCGCGGCGGCGAATCCCCTTTCAACACCAGCGAGTTCAGCGTGTTGAAAGTCAGGAAGCTCTGATTGAGAGTGGAGTTCGGCGGGGCGAAATTCATCCGGCCGCCCTTGGGCGCGTCCGGATTGACATAGTCGAAATGCGTGAAATCCGGAGGATATTTGAGATCGCCGAAGGCCGACAACCCGTGCAGTTTCACGCCGGTCGGAATGGCCGCGAAAACTCGGCCTGGCAGCAGTGCCGCAGCGGCGGCGGCACCGCCCAGGGCAAGGAAGTCGCGACGGGGCAGCGCCGCCATCAATTGCCACTCTTGTATTTGGCAGCCAGCGCCTTTTCCTTGTCCGGGTCGATCCACCAGGAATTCTGGTCGACGCCGCTGTAGGCGGGCTGCTTTTCCGGCATACCGAACTTGTTCCAGTAGGCGAGCCAGACCACGGCGCGGTAATATTGCGGCACGACGTAGAAATTCCACAACAGCACCCGATCGAGCGCATGGGTGGCGGCAACGAGATCGTCGCGATCGGTGGCAAAGATGATCCGGTCGACCAGCGCATCGACGACCGGGTTCTTGATGCCGGCGTAATTGCGCGACGCGGGCGTATCGGCAGCCTTGGAGCTCCAGAAGTCGCGCTGTTCGTTGCCGGGAGAGTCCGACTGGCCAAGTTGCCCTATGATGACGTCGTAATCGAAATGCTTGACGCGGTTGATGTACTGGGTCTGATCGATCAGGCGCAGCGTGGCGTCGACACCGATCTTGCGCAGATTGGCGATATACGGGCTGGCGATGACCTGGTCGGTGTCGTTCCAGCCGAGGATTTCGAATTTGAACGGTTCGCCGGTCTTGGCGTTGACCATCTTGCCGCCGTTGATGACCCAGCCCGCCTTGGCGAACAGATCGACCGCGGTCTTCAGGTATTTGCGCTCCGCCTGCGGGGTGTCGTAGACCGGCAGCTTGAATTCCTGGGTGAAGACTTCAGGCGGCAGCTTGTCGCGATACTGTTCGAGGATCTCCAACTCCTTGCCTTGCGGCAGGCCGCTCGACGCCAGTTCGGTGCCTTGGAAATAGCTGCTGGTGCGGGTGTTGGAACCGAAGAACAGGGTCCGGTTCATCGTCTCGAAGTCGAAGGGATACATCAGCGCAGCGCGCACTAGGCGATCTTGGAACAGCGGACGCCTGGTGTTGAGCATGAAGGCCTGCATCGGTTCGGGCGATGCGGTCTTGAATTCCTTCTTGATGACGTCGCCGGCCTTGACCGCCGGAAAATCATAGAATGTGTTCCAGCGCCTCGAACTATTTTCCTGCTTGATGTCTTCAAGGCCGCCCTTGGTAAAGGCCTGCCAGGCGGCATTGTCGTCGAGAAAGTAGCTGAAACGCTGCCTGTCGAAATTCTCGCGACCGATCTTCACCGGCAGTTTGGCGCCCCAGTAGTCGGGCACACGCTGCCAGACGATTTCCGAACCCGGCTTGAAGCTGGCGATCTTGTAGGCGGCCGACCCCAGCGGCGGCTCCAATGTGGATTTGGTGACGTCGCGTTTCTTGCCGTTGGCGTCGGTGCCTTCCCACCAGTGCTTGGGCAGCACAACGAGATCGCCGATGATCTTCGGTAGCTCCCGGTTGCCCTTCTGGCTGAAGTGGAATTCGACCTCGCGGTCGGACACCGCGACGGCGTCGGTGACGTTTTCGAAATAGCGGCTGTACATCGGGCTGTTGGCCTTCAGCACCTGGAACGACCAGATCACGTCCTCGGTGGTGATCGGCTTGCCGTCATGCCATTTGGCCCGTGGATCGAGCCGGTAGGTCGCCGAGGAATAGTCGGACGGATATTTGTAGCCGTCGGCGATCAGCGTATGGCTGGTGCTGCCCTCGTCCGTCGCCTGCTCCATCAGCGTGTCGTAGAGCAGTCCGCCGCCGAACTGCGCGAAGCCGGCGGCCGGCGACCCCTGCACGATGTAAGGATTGAAGCTGTCGAAGGTACCAAGCACCACTGAGTTCACCGTGCCGCCCTTCGGCGCATCCGGATTGACGTAGTCGTAATGCTGGAAATTGTCGCCATATTTGGAGTCACCGATCAGCGAGGAGGTCGTGCGCCATTCGTCCGCGAAGGCTGCCTGCAGGCCGGCCGCGAGAGCAGCCACAAACAGCACTGATTTCAGAAGCGTCCGCGCTCGGCCAACCGTCATGCGTTCTCCTCTTTGCGATCGGTTTCGATAGCTATCCGTGCCCAATCTAGATCATTTGACGGCGCTGAAAACCGCAACGCAGCGGCTTTGTCGTCGCATATGCATTTTTCCTAACGAAAAAGCCGGGCTGAACCCGGCTTTTTCAAGGATTATGCCATTACAGTTTTGTTATTTTGCGGGCGCAGCCGGCGCCGGAGCAGCCGGAGCGGCTGGCGCCGCGCCTTCTGCCGGCTTGGCAGGGGCAGCGCCTTCGGCCGGCTTGGCCGGCGCATTCTCGGCCGAGGCGCCGGGCGCCGGCAGCGGCTTCGGATTGTCCGACAGCGTGCGCAGATAGGCGATGACGTTGGCGCGGTCCTCATCCTTCGGCAGGCCGGCGAAGCCCATCGCCGTGCCCTTTACGAACTTCTTCGGCGAGGTGAGGAAGTGATTGATGTTGTCGTAGGTCCACTTCTCGGTGCCGCCCTTGGAGAACTCCTTCATGCCGGCCGAATAGGCAAAGCCCGCATGCTCGGCGACCGGACGGTCGATAAGGTCCCACAGATCCGGGCCGACCTTGTTCGGGCCGCCTTTTTCGCCGGAGTGGCAGGCCTGGCATTTCTTGAAGATGGCGGCACCCGCTTCGGCGTTGGCGGTGGTCAGCAGCTCGGCAATCGGCTTCACCGCCGCGGCCGGAGCGGCCGGGCCGCCTTCGGCGGGCTCGGTCGCCTCGATGGCGAAACCGGGCTTTTCAGGCGCCGGCGAGGCAAACAGCGCGTCGGACACGATGCCAACGGAAAAGACGATGAACACGGTTCCGAGGAAACCGGCGAGCAGCTTGTTGACTTCGTTGGAATCCATACGCCCCAGGCTCCCTTTTCCGGCGGACCGATCCGTCCACTCCGTCCGTCGGTATCGTGATCTACCCGGCGGAGCCGGCCAAATCGCGCGGAAACTAGGTCTTTTGCTCCGGCGTTGCAACACCTATAAGGGCGCTGCCAGTGAGACCTTTTGCCACTTTTGTCCTCCTCTTTTCGAGCCCTTTGCCCGCCTCATGTCCACGCTTATCCTGATCCCGGCCCGCATGGCCTCGACCCGCCTGCCGGGCAAGCCGCTGGCCGACATTGCCGGCACGCCGATGATCGTCCACGTCGCGCGCCGCGCCGCCGAGGCCGGGCTCGGCCGGGTGGTCGTCGCCACCGATACGCAAGGCGTTGCGGAGGCGGTGCGCGCGCATGATTTCGAGGCCGTGATGACGCGGGCGGACCACGAAACCGGCTCCGACCGCATCTTCGAGGCACTGACCATTTTGGACCCCGGACACGCGGTCGAAACGATCGTCAACGTGCAGGGCGATTTGCCGACCATCGATCCCAACATCATCGGCGCCGCGTTGAAGCCGCTCGACAATGCCGCGGTCGACATCGCCACGCTCTGCGTCGAGATCGTCCGCGACGAGGAAAAGACCAATCCGAACGTCGTCAAGCTGGTCGGCTCGCCACTCTCGGCGACGCGGCTCAGGGCGCTCTATTTCACCCGCGCCACCGCCCCCTGGGGCGAAGGCCCGCTCTACCATCATATCGGCCTCTACGCCTATCGGCGCGCCGCACTCGAACGCTTCGTTGCGCTAAGGCCGTCGCCGCTGGAGCGCCGCGAGCGGCTGGAGCAGTTGCGGGCGCTGGAGGCCGGCATGCGCATCGATGCAGAGATCGTGCAGTCGGTGCCGCTTGGCGTCGATACGCCGGACGATCTCGAACGCGCCAGGGCGCTCCTTGCAAATTAAGAAATTTCCCCAATCCCGAGACTCTGTGCATGCCTGACAAGACCAACAAAATATCCTTCCAGGGCGAGCCGGGCGCCAATTCCGACACCGCCTGCCGCAACATGTTCCCGTCGATGAAGCCGTTGCCGTGCCCGACCTTCGAGGATGCCTTCAACGCGGTCGAGACCGGCAAGGCCGATCTGGCCATGATCCCGATCGAGAACACCATTGCCGGCCGCGTCGCCGACATCCATCACCTCTTGCCGGAATCGAAGCTGCACATCATCGCCGAATATTTTCTGCCGATCCATTTCCAGCTGATGGTGCTGCCCGGTGTCAGGCGCGACGAGATCAGGACCGTGCACAGCCACATCCACGCGCTCGGCCAATGCCGCAAATACATCCGCAAGAACGGCTGGAAGGCGACGGTGGCCGGCGACACGGCGGGCGCCGCCAAGATGGTCGCCGCGATGAAGGACCGCACCATGGCCGCGCTGGCGCCGTCGCTGGCCTCGACGCTCTACGGGCTCGACATCGTCGAGGAGAATGTCGAGGACACCGACAGCAACGTCACCCGCTTCGTCGTGCTGACCAAGAACAAGCAATGGGCCGACCGGCCCTCGGCCGACGCCAAGATGATGACGACCTTCATTTTCCGCGTCCGCAACGTGCCGGCCGCGCTCTACAAGGCGATGGGCGGCTTCGCCACCAACGGCATCAACATGACCAAGCTGGAGAGCTACCAGCTCGGCGCGTTTACAGCGACCCTGTTCTACGCCGATATCGAGGGTCATCCCGACGATCCGCTGGTGAAGCTGGCGCTCGACGAACTCGCCTTCTTCTCGCGCGAAATGCGCATCCTCGGCGTCTATCCCGCCAGCGCCTCGCGCGAGCAGTGGAAGGTGGCGGATTAGGATCCGGTCAGGTCAGGCCGAGCTTGTTCTGTTTGGCCGGCTTGCCGCATTCGCGGCGGGCAATCGACCGGTTCATGGCGTCGATCTTGCCGCTTGCCTGGTCGGCGTCGCGCTTGGCTTTGGAGCGCGTATCCGGCGTGAACGGGCCGAAGCCCATCGCCGGGTTGGAGAAGGACGGCTTGGCGTCGACCGGCAAATGATATTGCTGCGCCAGGCCGTTTCGTTGCGCCAGCAATTGATCGCAAGGCACCTTGTCATATTGCAGCGAGGACTGGACGTTTTCGTCCTGCCGTTCGGACATCGAATTGCCGACGCAGCCGGCCATCGCCAGGCAAGATGCCAAGACCATCATGTTCCAGCGCATGGAAAACTTGCTCCTTGTCTTTCGCAGCCGCCGCCTCTCATGCCACGGCCAAAATCTTATCCAGATTTTGCGCTGCCGGAAAGCAAGTTTGCCACTACGGCCAACCCTTCGACCGGTTCGCGGCGATCCTGCCGGATAACCGTTGCCTGAAGCGACAGGACCGAAAAGCCGTTGGCGTCGAGAACCCGCTCTACATAGCCTTGCGAATGCGCGTAGCGGCGGGACGGCTGCAGGGCGAAGCCGGCGCTGCCAGACAATCCGTCACAAGCCAGCGTCTCGACGGAGAACGCAAACAGACCGCCGCCGGCAAGCATTCCGGCAATCTTGTTCACCACCCTGTCGAGTGCGCCGACATAGATGAACACATCGGCCGCCGTCACCAGATCGGCTTTCGGGCCAGAATAGCAAAAATCCTGCAGGTCCGTCTTGACGAGCAGATCGTAGACGCCTTTGGCGCGCGCCTGCCTCAGCATGCCGGCCGAGATGTCGTAACCCTCCAGCCGATCGGTGATCGGCCGCAGCTTCTGGCCCATGAGGCCGGTGCCGCAGCCGAGATCGAGCGCCAGCGAAAACCGGCCCGGCCGTGCTGCCCGGATGGCGCGGTCGAGGCATTCGGGCAGACGGTAGCCGAGCGTGTCGACCAGCTCAGCCTCGAAGCTCCCGGCATAGTGGTCGTAAAGCGTCTCGACAAAGGCGCTGGGCGGCGCCTGGGCCGCCGCTGCCCTGCCGATCAATTGCAGCTTGAGCACCGCGCCGAGCCTGTCCGCCGGGTCGAGCCGCAGTGCCGTCGTCCAGGCCTGCGCGGCACGATCGCGCGCGCCCGCCGCTTCCTGCATCTCGCCGAGGCGGAACCAGCCGGCTGGCCATTGCGGCGCCAGTTCGAGCGCGCCGAGCAGCAATTCCGCCGCTGCCGCATGATCGCCGGATGCATAGAGCATTTCGGCATAGTCGGCGCGGCGGTCGGCGGTCAAATCGCCGGACGAGGTCTGGAGCGGTTTCATGCGATCGGGTTCCGCCGGGTGTTTGCAGCCGGCTTGCGCTCTATGCTGGAGTCAGCAGTGACTTACAACAGGCTTCCCGCGCCGGAATTAGCGCCTATCTTGGGGCCATGCGCGCCAGCGACCTGCTTCATCCCCGGCCGGAAGGGCTGTATTGCTCGCCCGGCGATTTCTTCATCGACCCGGTGCGGCCGGTCAACCGGGCGCTGATCACACATGGCCATTCCGACCATGCCCGCTCCGGCCACCGCTCGGTGATGGCGACGCAGCAGACGCTCGACATCATGGGGCTGCGCTACGGCGACAGTTTTGCCGGAACGACGCAAGCCGCCGTGCTCGGCGAGACGATTGCGCTCGACGGCGTCACCGTCAGCTTTCACCCGGCCGGCCATGTGCTGGGTTCGGCGCAGATCAAGGTCGCGCATCAGGGCACATGCATCGTCGCGTCCGGCGACTATAAACGCCAGAAGGACGCGACCTGCGAGCCGTTCGAGCCGCTCAAATGCGACGTCTTCATCACCGAGGCGACGTTCGGCCTGCCGGTGTTTCGCCATCCGCCCGATTCCGAAGAGATCGCCCGGCTGCTGAGATCGACCGAGCAGTTTCCCGAGCGAACGCATCTGGTCGGCGCCTATGCGCTGGGCAAGGCGCAGCGCGTCATGCGGCTGCTGCGCGATGCCGGCTACGAAAAGCCGATCTACATCCATGGCGCGCTGGCCAAGCTCAGCGAGTATTACCAGAGCCAGGGCATCGATCTCGGCAAGCTTGAGCCGGCGACCGTCGAGACCGGCCAAAAAAGCGACTTTGCCGGCGCCATCGTCATCGGCCCGCCATCCGCCTTCGCCGATCGCTGGGCGCGGCGTTTTCCCGATCCGATGTCGTGCTTCGCCTCAGGCTGGATGCGCATCCGCCAGCGCGCCAAGCAGGGCGGCGTCGAACTGCCGCTGATCATTTCCGACCATTCCGACTGGGACGAGTTGACCGCGACGATCAAGGAGACCGGCGCGGAAGAAATCTGGGTAACGCATGGCCGCGAGGAGGCGCTGGTGCGCTGGTGCGAGCTCGAAGGCATTGCGGCCAGGCCGCTGCATCTCGTTGGCTATGAGGACGAGGGCGATTGATGGCAGCAATCGCCAACGCAGCGCCCTACGGCGCCCCCCTCTGTCCTGCCGGACATCTCCCCCACTTGGGGGGAGATTGGCAGCTTCTTCGCCGGCGCTCGTTCTGCAACGTTGATGGTTGGCGAAATCGCCGAAGCCATCCGATCTCCCCCCAAGTGGGGGAGATGTCCGGCAGGACAGAGGGGGGCGCGACAGAACGCGACGCCCGCCCATGGTTCTCACCGTCATGAACCGCTTCGCCGAGCTTCTCGACCGCCTCGTGCTGACGCCGTCGCGCAACGGCAAGCTGACGCTTTTGACCGATTATTTCCGCAGCGTCGAGGATCCGGACCGCGGGCTGGCGCTGGCTGCCATCACCGGCGATCTGTCCATCGCCGCGGTCAAGCCGGCGATGCTGCGGACGCTGGTCGTCGAGCGCATGGATCCGGTGCTGTTTGGCTATTCCTACGATTATGTCGGCGACCTGGCCGAGACCGTATCGCTGGTCTGGCCGCAAGCGCCGGTCGACATTGCGAACCACGAGCCGACGCTGGCCGAGGTGGTGGCGAAGCTGCAGGCGGCGAGCCGTTCCGACGGGCCGCAGGTGCTGGCCCGGCTGCTCGACAGCGCCAGCACTTCGGCGCGCTTTGCCATCATAAAGCTGGTCACCGGCGGCCTGCGCATCGGCGTCTCGGCGCGGCTGGCCAAGCAGGCGCTCGCCGATTTCGGCAAGGTCGAAATCGCCGAGATCGAGGAACTCTGGCACGGGCTGACGCCGCCTTATACCGGGCTGTTCGCCTGGCTGGAAGGCAAGGCGGAAAAACCCAGGAAGACGGCGCTGGCGCTGTTCAGGCCGGTGATGCTGGCGAATGCCGTCGGCGACAACGACCTCGAAAAACTCGACCCGGCCGACTACGCGGCCGAATGGAAATGGGACGGCATCCGCGTCCAGGCGGTTTGCGAAGGCGGCATTCGCCGGCTCTATTCGCGCACCAGTGACGATGTCTCCGGCGCCTTTCCCGATCTTGCCGAGGCGATGGATTTTTCAGGCGCGCTCGACGGCGAGCTTCTGGTCGGTGACCCCCGGCAGGCGACGGGAACGTTCTCCGACCTGCAGCAGCGGCTGAACCGCAAGAGCGTAGCGCCTAAGATCCAGCAGCAATACCCCGCCTTTATGCGCTGCTACGACGTGCTGCAGATTGGGGACGAGGATTTGCGCGGACTTCCCTTCCGCGAACGGCGCGGCCGGCTCGAGGCCTTCGCGAGGACACTCGATCCGAGCCGCTTCGATCTGTCGCCGCTGGTCGAATTCACCAACTGGCAGGCGCTGGAGGAATTGCGCCGCAAGCCGCTGCATCCGGTCATCGAAGGTGTCATGCTGAAGCGCTGGGATTCGCCCTATGTGGCCGGGCGGCCGAAGGGCCCGTGGTTCAAATGGAAGCGCGATCCGCACACGGTCGACGCGGTGCTGATGTATGCCCAGCGCGGCCACGGCAAGCGTTCGAGCTTCTACTCCGACTACACGTTCGGCGTCTGGTCCGGGCCGGAAGGATCAGAGGAACTGGTGCCGGTGGGAAAAGCCTATTTCGGCTTCACCGACGAGGAACTGAGGCAAATCGACAAATATGTCCGCGACAACACGATCGAGCGCTTTGGCCCGGTGCGCTCTGTGCGTGCCGACCGCAGACAAGGCCTCGTGCTGGAGGTGGCGTTCGAAGGGCTCAACCGCTCGACGCGGCACAAGTCGGGCGTTGCCATGCGCTTTCCGCGCATTTCGCGGCTGCGCTGGGATAAGCCGGCGGCCGAAGCTGACCGCATCGAGACGCTGCAGGCTCTGCTCGACAGTTAATGCATGTCGCGCAAAGGTGTGCAGCGGTTTTGCAATAACGACATGCATCAAAACAAGAACCTAAAGCGCGTCGCATGAGGCCGATCGAACGCGACGCGCTTTAGGGAACGACTGAAACGCGGATCTCGTAGATGTCGACCGACTTGCCCTGCTTGTCGAAGTCGGAATTGATGGCGATGGTGCCGGCAGCGCCCGGACGCTTGTCGGGAAGGCGCACGTCGAACAGATATTCATTGCGCTCGCGACCGACCGCATAGCGCTTGCGGCCGCAGTCGCCGAGTTCGCCGAAATTGCAGTCGACGGAAATCTGCGTCTCCTGCCCCTCCTCGGAGCGTGCGATGATGTCGAATGTGGCATGCTTGCCGGCGATCCTCTCCAGCACGCCTTGCCCGACGTCGAAGCTGATGGCCGAGCCGGATGCCCCCGAGCGGATGCGCAGGAAGGAACCGCTTTCGTCCTGGATAACGTCGGCCTTGGCGTCCGACGGCGCATTGACCTGCGTCGGGTCACCCGGCGAAAACACGTTGATCCAGTCGCGCGCCTGGTCCTGCTCGCCCTGCTTTGGCGGCGAAGCGGTGTCGTCCGGCGTGAAATCATCGCCGTCCACCGTTGGCGGCGCTTCCGGTGGCGCCGTGTCGAGCTCGGTCGCCGATTTGAAGACGCCGGTCTGGTTGGCGAAATAAAGGCCGATGCCGGCGGCTGCGAGCAGCGTCACACCGAAGAAGATCGCGGTCAAAGGCAGGCGCCGCCGCCTCGCCCGCCGGTCGTCGCGGTCGGGCGTCACTTCCGCGTCGGCGGCCTCGGTCGGAGCGGGCGCCCACATGTCGATCACCGGCGCCTCGGGAACAGGCGCGTCGGGCATGATGTCGGGGACGACCGGCAAGACGCGCGACCGGGGCGCTTCGGATTCGGGCGGCTCCGCCGGCCCCTCCACGACGACATCGGGCGTGGGCTCGGCTTCGGCTTCAGCCGGAGGCTCCACCGCCGGTGCGGCCTCGGAACTGTCGGTCGGCGTGGCGACGTCGGGAACCGCCGGCAGGAATTCCGATTCGATTTCGGTGATCTTCGCCTGGACCGCCTTGCGGCGCTTGATGGCGACTTCCACGGTCACGTTTGGATTGGCCTGCAGGGCACGGTCCAGTGCCGCGAAAGCCGATCGATAGACCCGCTCGCGAAACGCCCGGTCGTCGGCATTGCCTTTCTCGAAGGCATTGCGGATCGCTTTTTCGATCGCGTCCAAGCGAGTTCCCTCTGCAATTTCGCTCACATTGTCATGATCGTTAGCCGCAGGCGACCAATCAATCAACAAGCGAGCGGCCGCATTCTGCGTTGGCGAGGGGTACAAAGCTCATTTCGGCAGTTTTCGGTAAAGGAATCAACATTTTTCGCTGATTTTCCCGTCACGGCGGCGGGCGGCCTGCCGGTGTGGCATCGCGCGACCTATGGCG
The DNA here is from genome assembly GCF_040321795.1 of Mesorhizobium sp. M0244. Lineage (NCBI taxonomy): Bacteria > Pseudomonadati > Pseudomonadota > Alphaproteobacteria > Hyphomicrobiales > Phyllobacteriaceae > Mesorhizobium > Mesorhizobium sp. M0244. Next base: position 33,893 of record NZ_JAMYSE010000033.1, read on the forward strand.
GATCGGCGCGGCGGCTGCGCTTGCGCCCGGCCTGCGACCGACACGAATTGCCAAGCTTCGTCTTGAATTCGCGGCTGCCATCTTGAATTCAACGCTGGTTGCGTCTATCACCCAGCCCATCTTGGAAGCTCGGCTTCCCGGGCCGCTTTAGCTCAGTTGGTAGAGCACATCATTCGTAATGATGGGGTCAGGTGTTCGAGTCACCTAAGCGGCACCAAACGACTTATCCCGCGCGCCTTCTTCAACTAGCGCTCAGCTGAGCGGAAAGGCTGACGCAGCCGAGACGAGGGCGAGCATTGCCAGCACGACCCCAGCCGCCCGGCAGATGAGCCGGTGATGCCGCATCGCGGCAGCGCGCACGAGCGGACGCGAAAGGGCGACAGCTAGAAGTCCGTACCAGCCTATGTCGATGATCGCGACGATGACCGCGACCGTCAGCATCTCGCCCGAATTCCGGAGCGGCAGCATCAGCCCCATGAAGGCGACGGCAAAGAAGGTGGCGGTTTCAGGCGAGAGAATGCTGATGAGAAACCCGCCGGCAAACAATCCAGCTTGCCGAGGCTCTTCGCCGGCGGTCGGCGGCGCCGTTCTGGCGATGCGCAGGGCCACCCAGCCGAGGACGGCCGCACCGGCGATCTTGACCGCCGGCACCGACAGCGACCCGGAAAGGTGAACGGCGCCAAACGCCACCAGGGCTGCCAGCACGGCGGTTCCGGCGCCGATCCCGGCCACCAGCGGGATCGTCCTGCCAAAGCCGTGCAGGGAGGCAAGGCTGCCGGTCGCGAGCCCGATCGGGCCCGGCGTGATCATGATCACCATATATGCCGCCTCGAAGTGGATCCTCTCGCTCAAGCAGCATCAAGCCCGCGCCTCCAGAACATTGAAGGTACAGCAGTAGGCAATGAGTGCAACACGCTCGTTCATATGGCCGCGGTGATTTGGCACCTCGCCGCTCGGAACCGGACGTCAATTGTCTCGGAGTCCGATATGTTTGCCGCTGCCGTAGGCTTGAAGCCCACAGAACAGGCAGGTGGCCACGGCAGCAGGCGTCGGCAAGACCGGCGAAGCGGATATCTGCGAAGCAACCGCTGCCCCGAGACTCGAAAACCGCCGCGCAGCTCACCGGGTTCCACTAAGCGACGCCACCGTCTTCAGCGCGCCGTCGAGCATGTCGCCCTTCTCGTCCTTCAGCGCGGCTTCGCGCAGGCGCCGGATCCAGTCGGCGGCATCCGCGCGGCCCTCGAGCAGGTCGAGCGCCGACAGCACGCGGTCGAATTTCGACTGCGCGCGGGCGTGAGTGTCGCTGTAGCCCTTGATCAGGCGGCGGCAATTGAGGATTTCGACGGCGAGCGCATAGTCCTGGCTGACATGGCCGAGCGCCAGCGCGTACCAGCGCTCGAGATGCGCGGTCTCGACCTTGTGGCGCAGCAGGCGGCGGCGCCAGCGGCGCAGACCGCCGATGAACCACAAAGCGGCGAAACCGGCAAAGCTGTCGGTGCGGATGTGACGGCCGCGATTGATGCGGCGGTCGAGAAAGGCGGCAAGCTTCGGCCGCGCCTCGATGTAGCTGCCGAGGCCGGCCGGCAGCGTGCCGCAGAATTCCTCGATGCGCGGATGGAAATATTCCGTCACCTGCAGGACCGCGCCTTGCTTGACGCCGACCTCGCGGCGCACGCGCTGGTCGCGGCTCGAGCGCGTCTTCAGGTCGGCGACGCGGATCATGTCGTCGTAGCACATGGCGTTGGCCAAATGCTTTGCCGCGGCGTTCGACAGCGCGTAGCCATGTTCGGCATCGTCCAGAGCGACTGCCTTATCGAGCCTGTCGAGATACTCACCGCCATAGGCGACGTCCTGATAGTCTACGACCTTCCTCAGGCCGCGAAGCGCCATGTCGTGCACGGGTACAGGCAGCGCAGCGACGCGCGACGCCAGTTGTTGCCAGCCCTTCAACAGGCTTTCCGGGCCGCTGACTTTTGTCGCCGCGCCCGAGCCGGTTTTAGCGGCCACCGGCTGTGCAGTCTTGTCGCCCGATGGCGCACTCGCGACGCCGCGGGCCCGATCAAAGGAGGCGCCGAAGGCGGCGAGGCTGGCCTTCACACCGCGGCCGCCGGCGCCGATCGCCTGCTCATAGCTCTCGCGCGTGAACGGCAACGCATCGGACCCCGCCAGGGCGCCGAGCAGGCTGGCCGAGATCATCGAGCCATTGTCGGCGGCGATCTTCTCCATGTCGAAAGCGATGAAGCGCTTGGCGGCGGCTTCCGCCGTGGCATGCACCTTCGAGGACGAGGCGCGGCCGTCGCCGGGCTCGATCTTTTCCGACACGGCGGCGATGCGGTGCGACGAGGCGATCAGCGTGGTGCGCTCGGGCGTGACGAAGCCGCGGATGATGGCGCGGCCCGCTTCCATCAGTTCGGCGGCGATCAATATATCGACGTCGCCTTGCGACGGCGACAGCGCGAAGACCGGCAGGCGGCCGGTGTCGCGGCACATTTCGACATAGTAGATGGTGGCGCCGGTGCGCTGGGCAACGCCGGCGACCGAGGTCGATTGGGCGACATAGAAGTTGCGCTCGGCAACGTCGGTAATCCAGTCGGCCAGCACGCCGCCGCCCTGGCCGCCGACCGCCAACACGGCAAGCTTGATGACGGGCTCGTCGTCCGGCGCGCCCGCCCTGGAGCGGGATGAAGGGACAGCGTCAAGCATCGGCGAATATCAGGCGCCGGCTTTCGCGGCGCCGCTGCAAGAGGCCGATCGTGGCGCGGCGAGCGGCTTCAAGGAAACGGTCCCAGCGGCTCGGATTGTGCACCACGTCGGCGCGGTAGAAGGATGGGCAGAGCACCGCCGCATCGGCCACCTCGCCGCAATTGCCGCAGCCGACGCAGCTCTGGTCGATATGCGCCACCGGATCGTCGCGCAACGGATCGTCGAGCGACTTCACCGAGAGCGACGGACAGCCGGAGAGCCGCATGCAGGCATGATCGCCGGTGCAGATGTCCTCGTCGACGCCGAATTTCGGCTTGACCATCCGCTCGCCGCCCTTGATCGCCTTGTCGACCAGCGGCTTTTCGCGACGCTGCCGGTTGAGCATGCATTCGGACGAAGCAACGATAACTTTTGGGCCCTTCTCGTCCGTCGTCAGCGCCTCGCGCAACGTGGCTTGCATCTTGGTTACGTCGTAGGTGCGGTCGATGTGGCGGAGCCACTTGACGCCCATGCCCTTTACCGCCTCGGTAATCGGATGCTTTGTCGACTTCGTCTTGTTGCCGGCGCGGGATGAAAGGATATCCTGCCCTCCCGTCGCGGCGGAATAGAAATTGTCGACGATGACGATGACGCCGTCGTTCTTGTTGAACACCGCATTGCCGATCGAAGAGGTCAGGCCGTTGTGCCAGAAGCCGCCATCGCCGACGAAGGAGATCGAGCGGCGCTTGGCATCGGGCGAGTTGAACGCCGAGGCCGAGGCCGGCCCCAGCCCGTAGCCCATGGTGGTGGCGCCCAGCTCGAAGGGCGGCATGATCGAAAACAGGTGGCAGCCAATGTCGGAGGCAATGTGGTGCTTGCCCAACTCCTGCTCGACCAGCTTGGTGGCGGCGAAGATCGGTCGTTCCGGGCAGCCGACGCAGAAGCCGGGCGGGCGCCCCGGAACGACATTGATCAGGTCGGCGGTGTCGAGCCCATCGCCGATCTTGTTCGGCGCGCGGACCTCGCTTGGCAGCAGATGCGGGATGGTGGCGCGCAGGAACGATCCGATGCCGTCGAGCATCACCTGGCCGGTGTATTCGCCGGCCATCGGCAGATGCTCCTTGCCGACGAGTTTGGTGCCGCGCCCGGCCTTGTGCAGCATCGCGGCAAAGGCCTGCTCGATGTAGTTGGGCTGGCCTTCCTCGACGACGAGAACGGCGTCCTTGCCCTCGCAGAAGGACAGGAACTCGTCATCGACCAGCGGATAGACGGCGTTCAGCACATAGAGCGGCACGTCGGTGTCGCCATAGGTGTCGGCCAGGCCGAGGCGCTGCAGCGCGCGAACGACGGAATTGTACATGCCGCCCTGCATGACGATGCCGACCGCGCCGTGCTCCGGACCGAAGAACTCGTTGATCTTGTTTTTGCGGATGAAATCGACCGCCGCCGGCCAGCGTTTCTGCACCTTTTCCTTCTCGTGCAGGAAGGACGCGGGCGGCAGCACGATGCGGCCGGTGTCGCGGCGCGGCGCATCGAGCGCATCGGCGACCGTCATTGCCGGGCGCTTGTTGTCCTTGGCGATGAAATGGCCATGGACGTGGCAGCAGCGGATGCGGACCTGCAGCATGACCGGCGTGTTGGAAACCTCCGAAAGCTCGAAGCCGTCCTCGACCGCCTTGACGATCGACGGCAGGTTCGGTCGCGGGTCGAGCAGCCAGACCTGGCTTTTCATGGCGAAGGCATGGCTGCGCTCCTGCATGATCGACGAGCCTTCGCCATAATCCTCGCCGACGATGATCAGCGCACCGCCGGTGACACCGCCGGAGGCCAGATTGGCGAGCGCGTCGGACGCGACATTGGTGCCGACCGTCGACTTGAAGGTCGCCGCACCGCGGATCGGATAGTGCACCGATGCCGCCAGCATGGCGGTGGCGGTGGCTTCCGAGGCGCTTGCCTCGAAATGCACGCCAAGCTCGCCCAGAATATCCTGCGCGTCGGCCAGCACGTCCATCAAATGGCTGATCGGTGCACCCTGATAGCCGCCGACATAACCGACGCCGCATTGCAGCAGCGCCTTGGTGATGGCGAGAATGCCTTCGCCGGAAAACTCCTCGCCGGCGCCGAGCCTGAGCTTCTCGACTTCCTTGGCAAAAGACCGTTCGGCCATTTTTTGCTCCTTCCGTTGCCGCCGGCAATTTGGCGGCGCGTAAGATCAGATGTCGTGCTTGCGAATGTTCTTCAGCATCTTCTGCAGCGTGGCGATCAACGCCGCATATTCGGCATCGTCGACGTCGTCGAACATGGCCTCGAACGCATCATGCATGGCCGGCCAGGCGCGCGCGAACTCGGCGCGGCCGTCATCGGTCAGGAACACCTTGCGAACGCGGCTGTCGGTGTCGCCGGGCTCGCGCCGCACCAGGCCTTGCGTTTCCAAGGCATCAAGCGTGCGGCTCAGCGTCGATTGCTCGATCACAGTATACACCGAAAGGTCATTGACGGTGACGCCATCGGTGACCGACAGCACGGCGAGTGTTCGCACCTGTGGGATGGTCAGGCCCTGCTTGCGAAAATCGTCGCGCAAGGTGGCGTTGTAGCGGCCCATAATGCGGTTCATCAGATAGGGCGCGAACTGCTGCAGGCCGATCTGACCCAAAGTCGAGATGCGCTGGCGCTTTTCAACCTTCTGTTCCATCACAGCCTCCCCGCCAGCAGGAAGCCGGAGCCGCCGCCAAGCCCGGCGCCGGGATGGGTCGAGGCGCCGATATGGTAGAGGCCCTTGACCCCGGTGTCGTGGTTGCGGCTCGTCTTGAACGGCCGCCACAGGAACGACTGGTCGATGGTCGAGGAACCGCCATAGGGGTCGCCGCCGACCAAATTAATGTTCATCGCTTCCAGATCGGCCGGCGAATAGGCGTGGCGTGCGATGACGCTGTCCTTGAACCCGTCGATATGGCTGGCGAGGATCGCTTCGGCACGGTCGGCATAGGCTTCGCGCAATGCCTCGGTCCAACGGCCGTCCGCCGGTGTCTGCAGTTTGCCGGCGGCGTCGCCCTTGATATAGCGTGGCGCCTCGGGCAGTTGCAACCATAGGATCGCCTTGCCGTCCGGACAGCGCGAAGGGTCGAGCGCGTGCGGCTGACCGACGCAGATGGTCGGCACTTCCGGCAGCATGCCGCGCACGGCCTCGTTGCAGGCCTTCGACACGCCATCCAATCCAGGCGTCAAATGCAGCAGCGCGACCTTGTCGAGCCCTTCGACGCGCCATGCCGGTGGCCGGTCAAGCGCATAGTGGATCTGGAAATTGCCTTTGCCGTAGCGGTATTTTTGCGCCGCCTCGATGTCGTCCTTTGCAGCATCCTTGCCGAGCAGCCGCTCGTAAAGTTGGGTCGGCGTGACCGAGCAGATCACGCTCTTCTTCGCGTTGACTGTTTCGCCCGAAGCCAGCCGCACGCCGGTGGCTCGGCCTCCACTCTGGATGATGGAGGCAACGTCCCCTTCAGTCCGGATCACGCCGCCGCGCTCCTTGATCAGCGCTTCGAAGGCAGAAAGCAGATTCTTGGCGCCGCCCCTGACGATCGGCGCGCCGGCAGCTTCCAGCGCAAAGGCGATAACCCTGGCGATCTGGCCGGAGAACGCGTCTTCAGGCCCAAGGCCGGCATGCAGCACCCAGGGCGCCCACAGCGCGCGGGTGATTTCCGACTGATAAGTGCTCTCCAGCCAGCCGCGTGCCGGAACCAGCGCTTCGCCGAGAAAGGCGGCAAGGCCGCGCGGCCCGCGCCGCCAGGCTTCGCCCGCCAGCAGCCTGGCCGTGGGATAGGACCACAGGCTGCCGCCGAGCAGCCCGAACAGCAGGCCGGCATTGCGCTCGATCTCACCGACATCGCTGCGGTGCCGGTCGCCGTCGCCTGCGGCAAGCGCATTGGCAGCCGCGACATTGGCGGGTCGGTCGGTACGCACGACGGCATGGCTGCCGTCCGGCCGCAGCACGCCGGTCGGCGTGCCGGTGTTGCAGAACTCCAGGCCGTGCCGCGCCAGGTCCTTGCCCAGCGCCGCATAGGCCGGCGAGGTGATGAACAGGACGAAGGTCGTCGCCATCACGTCATGGATGAAGCCTGGAGCGGTGATCTCCTCGGTGCGCATGCAGCCGCCGATGCGGTCGTTGCGCTCGAGCACCAGCACCTTCGCCGCCTTGCCGCCAAGCATCGCCGCGCAGACCAGCGCATTGATGCCGCTGCCGACGATGATGTGGTCGATATCGCTCATCGGCGTGGCCTGTCGCTTAAGCGCGCGGCACCAGCGCCAGCGCGCGGATCGGGCTGCCGGTGCCGTGCTCGATCTTGAGCGGTGCGGCGATCAGGATGGCGCCTTTCGGCGGCAGCCGGTCGAGCTTGCAGAGGCTGGCGAGACCGTAGCGGTTGGCCTTGTGCATCAGGCTGTGCGCCGGGAATGGCGGCTCCATTCCCCCTGCTTTGCCAGCATCCGTGCCGATTGTCTCGCTGCCCCAGCCCTTGATGTCCTTGCTGATCAGATACTGGATGGCTTCGGCGGTCGGGCCGGGCGTGTGCGGTCCGGTCTCGTCGGCGTTGAGGAATTCGGCTTCCGAGCCGTTACGCTTGTACCAGTCGGTGCGCATCACCACCCATTCGCCGGCGTTGATCGTGCCATGTTTGGCTTCCCATGCCTTGATGTAGTCGACGGTGAGCAGGAAATCGTGATCGGCGGCCGCTTCCTTCGAACAGTCGATGACATTGACGGGTCCGACAAAGTTCTGAGCCGGAATGGTGTCGGTAGCGCCGTCCGGATAATCCTTGCCCGTGATCCAGTGATTGGGCGCATCAAAATGCGTGCCTGAATGCTCGCCGAGCTTCAGCCAGTTCCACGCCCACCAAGGTCCGTTCTTGTCATAGGCGGAGATGGCATGGATCTCGATCTTCGGCGTGTCGACGGCGAGTTCCGGCGGCAGCTTGATCAGCGGCGTGTCGGGCCCGAGCGGCGCCGTCAGGTCGACCACCTGGATGGCGCCTGAAAGAAGCTGGCCGGCGACTTCGCCGAGGAGTTGTTGCGTGTCCATGGTCTCTGTTCCCTCTTCTTGGATGGCTCTGAAGGCTCGTTGCGGCCCTTAATATCCTACTAGACGAAAACATATGCATCTGCAATTATCTTTAAGCATAAAGGAATGGGACGGGGCGTGAGCGAGTTCGACGCCATATTTGTCGGGGCGGGCCACAACAGTCTGGCATGCGCCGCGCATCTGGCGCTCAAAGGCTGGAACACAGCGGTTTTCGAACGCAATCCAACGATCGGCGGCGCCGTCCAGACGCGCGAATTTACGCTGCCCGGCTTCCGGCACGATTTCGGCGCGATGAATCTGAGCCTTTTCGCCGGCTCGGCCTTTCACAAGAAATATGCAAATGAATTGAAAACCCACGGGCTGGAATTCGCGCCGGTGGCCGATAGCTTTGCCAGCGCCTTCCCGGACGGAAGCTGGTTCGGCGTCAGCAGCGATCTGGAAAAGACTGCCGCGCGCATGGCGGCTTTTTCCGAGGGCGATGCACAGACATGGCGCCGTCTGGTTGCGGCTTTCCCTGCAGAGGCCGAGCACCTGTTCCGGCTGCTGGGCTCGCCGATGAGCGGCCGTGCGCTCGCCGGCACCGCCTGGAACCTCTGGCGCAAGAAGGGTTTTGCCGGCGCGCTCGATACCGGTCGATTACTGCTTTCCTCACCCCGCGCGTGGCTCGAGGAGACTTTCCAGTCGCCGCATGTCAGGGCGACGCTCGCCACCTGGGGCATGCATCTTGATTTCGCGCCTGACATCGCCGGCGGCGCGGTGTTTCCTTACCTCGAATCCATGGCCAACCAATGCTTCGGCATGGTGCTCGGCAGAGGCGGCGCCGACACGATTATCCGGGCCTTGTCGGGCATGCTCACGGCTGCCGGCGGCAAGATCGTCGCTGGGGCTGACGTGGCCGAGATCACGGTTTCGGCCGGCAAGGCGACCGGCGTGCGGCTCGCTTCCGGCGAAACCCATAGCGCCACCAAGGCGGTCATCGCAGGTGTCGCGCCCAGAGCGCTGACCGGGAAATTGCTGCCAAACGGCTCCGGCGACGCCGACTTCGACGCGGCAATGAAAAAGTTCCGCCACGCGCCGGGGACGATGATGATCCATCTGGCACTGGACGATCTGCCGGACTGGCGCGCCGGCGCCGAACTTCGGCAGTTCGCCTATGTGCATCTGTCGCCGTCGCTCGACGCCATGTCGCGGACCTATCAGCAGGCGATGTCCGGCACGCTGCCGGACGAACCGGTGCTGGTCGTCGGCCAGCCGACGGCGGTCGACCCGTCGCGCGCGCCGGACGGCAAACACGTGCTGTGGGTGCAGGTGCGTATGCTGCCCGCCGAAATATCAGGCGATGCGGCGGACAAGATCGCGCCAGATCACTGGGACAAGGTTAGGGAACGCTACGCCGAGCGCGTTCTCGACATCATCGAGACCTATGCGCCAGGCCTTCGCCGGAAGATCCTTGGCCGTGCCGTGTTCTCGCCGATCGACCTCGAACGCGAGAACCCGAACCTTGTCGGCGGCGACCAGATCTGCGGCAGCCATCATCTGGCGCAGAACTTCCTGTTTCGGCCGGCGCGCGGTTACGCCGGCTGGAACACGCCGGTCGGCAATCTGCATCTGACCGGGGCGGCAACATGGCCGGGCGCCGGCACAGGTGCGGCCTCGGGCTTCATGCTCGCGCAACAACTTGGCGGGAGGTAAGAGCCGCATTTTTCATTTAGGGTGAAGGAGGACAGTGCGCGGTTGCCCAGGAGCCTGAACCCACCAATCGACAGCGACACCGCGCATAAAAACCAACAGGGGAACGACCATGACAATCAACAGACGAGAATTGCTTGGATATGGCGCAGCGGCGCTTGGCGCCACCGTCATCGGCCTGCCGCAAATCGCCAAGGCAGCCGGTGAACTGACCATCGCCTACAATGTCAACCTGCCGTCCTGGGACCCGACCACCGGGCCTTCGGCGGTCAACCCGACCATCCAGGGCCTCTACCAGTCGGTGTTCGACCAGTTCATCCCGCAGAAGCCGGACCTTTCCTTCGCTCCCGGCCTGCTTACCGAATGGGGCTGGAACGAGGATCGCAGCAAGATCACGATGACGGTGCGCGAGGGCGTCACCTGGCATGACGGCTCGCCGTTCACGGCCGAAGACGTGGTCTGGTCGTTGCAGCGGGCGGGCGACGAAAAGACCGGCAATCCGATCCAGTTCGTCTGGAAGAACGTCAACAACTTCAAGATCGACGGTAACAAGATCACCGGCGATATCGTGCAGTTCGACCCGGTGTATTTCAAGTGGATGTCGTTCCTCACCGGCTACATCATGCCGAAGGCCTATTACGAGAAGGTCGGCGCCGAGGGCTTCGAGAAAGCCCCGATCGGCACCGGCCCCTATATGGTCGACAAATTCGAGCGCAACGCCTTCCTGCGGCTCAAGGCCAATCCCAACTTGTGGGGCGGCAAGCCGGCCTTCGAGAACGTGACCATCAAGTTCGTCACCGACGCGGCGAGCCGCGTCGCCGAGATCGAGTCCGGTTCCTCGCAGGTGACGCTCGAAATTCCCTATGAGGAGTATGACCGCCTGATCGCCACGGAAGAGCTTGCAGGCTCTTGCAAGAACGTTTCCGACATCGGCATGATCTTCTTCAACGACATCGACGTGATGCTGGACAAGAACGTGCGCCAGGCGGCGGTGATGGCGGTTGACAAGAAGCTGCTCGTCGACCGACTGCTGCGCGGCTACGGCCAGCCGATCGATACGCTGGAAACGCCGGAATACGCGGCTTACGATCCGTCGATCAAGGTCGAGCATAACCCGGAGAAGGCCAAGGAATTGCTGGCGGCATCCGGCTATTCGCCGGAAAAACCGGTCAAGTTCACGATACAGACGACGAAGGGCTTCAAGCCCAAAGATTACGAGATGATCCAGGCGATCGTCGGCATGTGGCGCAAGGTCGGCATCGAGGCGACGATCGAGGTCTACGAGATCGCCAAGCACTACGAACTGCGCGCCGCCGACAAGCTGGCACCAGCCGCCTTCTACAATTGGGGCAATGCCATCGGCGACCCCACCACCTCGACCGGCTTTGCCATGTATGGCCCGAGCCCGCATTCGGTGTGGGACAGCCAGGATTTGATCGACATGATCAACCCGCTATGGGGCGAGAAGGACGAGGTCAAGCGCATTGCCGGCTGGAAGGCCGTCGACAAGTACATTGCCGAGCAGGCCTATGTGCTGCCGCTGATCCAGTATGCGCAGCCGATCGTGCATGCCAAGGGCGTCAATGTCGTGCAGCATGTGTCCGGCGCGCTTTTGCCGGCGCTGATGACCCCGGCCTGAGACGGTCCTGGGCTTGCCGCGCGCCGTCCAGAACGACGGCGCGCATTTTCCGCCACGGGCGACCATGCTGCTGCAGAGATTCCTGATCCGTCTTCTGACGATGGCGATCACGCTGTTCGGCGTCGCCGTCGTGGTCTTCGTCGTGATCCGTGTCGCCCCCGGCGATCCGATCGCGATGATGCTGCCGCCCGGTGCCACCGATGCCGACATCGCGCGTCTGCGCGCGCTTTACGGGCTGGACAAGACCATCGTCCAGCAATTCTTCATCTGGCTGGCCGGTGTCATCAGAGGTGATTTCGGCACTTCGATTTCGCTCCGGCAGGATGTTCTGGGGCTGGTCTTCAACCGCCTGCCGGCGACGCTGGAACTCGCGATCGTCGCGCTCTTGATGGCGCTGGCGATCGGCGGCACGACGGCGATCCTCGGCGCGCGCGAACGCGGCACCGCGGTCGAGGCAGGCATCGACATCGCCAGCGGTGCGGCGCTCTCGATTCCCGATTTCCTGTGGGGCTTGGTGCTGATCCTTTTGTTCGGCGTGCTGGTGCCGGTTTTCGACATTTCCGGCCGGGTGTCGCCGCAACTCGACCTGCCCTTCGTCACGCAATTCTATCTGTTTGAGAGCATCGTGCGGCTGCGCTTCGACCTGACCAAGGACCTGCTGGCGCACATGCTGATGCCGGCGATTGCACTGGCGCTGCCGCTTGCCGCGATCATTTCGCAGTTGTTGAAACAGTCTCTCAAGGAAGTGCTCGATCTCGACTATGTCGTGCTGGCGCGGGTGAAGGGCTTTTCGGAAACGCAGGTCATCTTACGCGAGGCGCTGAAGAACGCCGCGCTTCCGACGCTCACTTTGGTCGGCGTGCAATTCACCTTCCTGATCGGCGGTACGGTCATTGTCGAGCGGCTGTTTTCCTATGAAGGTCTCGGCAATATGGCGATCGATGCCGTCATCAATCGCGACCTGCCGCTGATCCAGGGCATCGTGCTGGTCTTCGCACTGCTGTTCGTGCTGATCAACCTTGCCGTCGACATGATGTATGCGCTGCTCAATCCGAGGCTGCGCCATGGATGAGGGGCGTATTTCGAGACATGGCTCGGGCGCAAGGCTGTGGCTTGCCGGCGGCTGGCTATTGCTGGCTTTGCTTGCCGCGATCTTCGCGCCGCTGGTCGCACCGCAAGACCCACTGGCGCAGGATCTGATGCTGGAGCGGCTGCCGCCATTCTGGCTGAATGGCGCCGAGCCTGGCTATTGGCTCGGCACAGACAGCCTCGGCCGGGATTTGTTGTCGCGGTTGATCTTCGGTGCCCGCATCGCCTTCATTGTCGCCTTCGCAGCGGCTATCGCTGCATGCCTGGTCGGCTCGGCGCTCGGGCTGATCGCCGGCTATTTCGGCGGCTTGGCCGACCGCATCATCTCGCGTATCGTCGATATCTGGATGGGGTTTCCGCCGGTGCTGTTCGCAATCCTCCTGGTCGCCGTGCTCGGCACCGGATTGAGCTCGGTCATCATCGCCATCGTTGTCATCGACTGGACGCGCTTCTGCCGGGTGATCCGCGCCGAGACCATGGGCCAGTCGCGCATGGACTATGTCGAGAACGCCCGCATCGCCGGCTACGGCCGGATCGGCATCATGCTGCGCGAGGTGCTGCCCAACGTGGTGCCGTCGATCGTGGCGCTGCTATCGCTCGAAATGGGTATCGCCGTCATCGTCGAGGCGATCCTGTCCTTCGTCAATCTGTCGATCTCGACCGACGACCCGACCTGGGGCAGCATCATCGCCGAGGGTCGCCTGTCGATCCATCAGGCCTGGTGGGTGCTGGTGTTTCCGCTGGTCGCTCTGATCCTGACGGTGCTGTCGTTCAGCCAGTTCGGCGAGGGCCTCAGGGCGCGTTTCGATCCGGTGCTGCGATGAACGCGAAACCGTGCCTTGCCATCAGAGACTTGAGCGCGGTGCTGCCGAATGGCGTACGCGTGTTGCGCTCGGTATCGCTCTCCGTTCAGCCCGGCGAGGTTCGCGCGCTGGTTGGCGAGAGCGGCGCCGGCAAGACGATGATCGGCAAGGCGGTGCTCGGCGTGCTGCCACTGAGCGTGCGCATCGTCGAAGGCGATATGCTGCTCGAAGGCGAGGACCTCGGCCGGCTGGCGCCCAAGGCAAGACGTGCGCTGATCGGCGCGCGCACCGCGCTGATCCCGCAGGATCCGCTGACCGCCCTCAACCCGTCGCGTCGCATCGGCCCGCAGATGACCGACCGGCTGGTGCGCATCCTCGGCTGGAGCGGTGAGAAGGCCGATGCCCGCATCCGCCAGCTGCTGGACGAGGTGCAGATCCGCGACCCGGACCGTGTGCTCAAAAGCTATCCGCACGAGCTGTCCGGCGGCATGCGCCAGCGCGTGCTGATCGCCGCCGCGTTCGCGGCCGAGCCAAGGCTGATCGTCGCCGACGAGCCGACAACGGCGCTCGACGTGACGGTGCAGAAGCAGATACTGCGGCTGATCGCGCAATTGCAGCGCGAGCACGGCACGGCGATCCTGTTCGTCACTCACGATCTCGGTGTCGTTGCTAAGATCAGCCAGAAAGTTTCGGTGCTCTATGCCGGCAAGGTGGTGGAGGAGGCCGAGACGGCAGCCCTCTTCGCTTCACCGCAGCATCCTTATACGCGGGCACTGATGGCGGCGACGCCGCGCTACACCGATCCGTTCGCGTCGCTGAAGCCGGTCGACGACAAGGTACTGGCCGGGCTGGCCGCGGAGATCGCCGCCGCCGACCGGGCATGGAGGCGGCCGCATGGCTGAGCCGCTATTTTCCGTGCGCGGACTGAAGGTTGCGTTGCCCGACATGACGCGCAAGCCGCTGATCGGCCGGGCGCCGCAGGCCGAGATCCTGAAAGGGCTGGATTTCGACCTGCCAAGGGGATCGGTGACCGGCATCGTCGGCGAATCCGGCTCCGGCAAATCGACGCTTGGCCGCACGCTGGTGCGCCTTTTGGAGCCCAGCGCCGGCAATGTCATTTTCGACGGCCGCGACATCACGCATCTGCCCGAGGCGGAACTCCGGCCGCTGCGTCGCAATCTGCAGATGATCTTCCAGGACCCGATGTCGTCGCTCAATCCGCGCCGCACCATCTTCAGCATCATCGCAGCACCCCTGAAGCAAAACGGGCTTGGCGACAATCTCAGGGACCGTGTCGCGGAGGCGCTGCAGCGCGTCGGCCTGCCGCAAGGTTTCGCCAGCCGCTACCGCCACGAACTGTCGGGCGGCCAGCGCCAGCGCGTCGGCATTGCCCGCGCCTTGGCACTGTCGCCGAAATTCGTACTGGCCGACGAAATCGTCTCCGGCCTCGATGTGTCGACCCAGGCGCAAATCCTGACGCTGCTGGAAAAACTCGCAGCCGAAATGGGCCTGACCGTTGCCTTTATCAGCCACGACCTGTCGGTGATCCGGCGGCTCTGCCGGCAAGTGATCGTCATGCGCGAAGGGGCGATTGTCGAAGCCAGCGCGACCGACGCTTTGTTCGAGCACCCGCAGCAGGCCTACACGCGCGACCTCATCGCCGCCATTCCACTGCCCGAGATCGATGACGGCTGGCTACTGCCCGCCGCAAAGGCGCCGGCATGAAACACCTGCAACTTCAACCGCACGCCGAAGAGCGGGCCTCGGGCGTGCGTCCGCAAGTGTCCCGCGATGGAGGATGACAGATATGAAGAATGCAATCCGATACGCTACGCTTGCAGCCACCGTGCTGGGAAGCATCGGCACCGCTTGTGCCAGCTCCATTCCCGGCATGCGCGGCCACGACCACACCGGCATTACTGTCCCCGACATGAAGCAGGCGGTCGATTTCTTTACCGAGGTGGTCGGCTGCAAGAAGGCGATGTCCTTCGGTCCGTTCGCCGACGACAAGGGCACATTCATGCAGGATCTGCTGGGCGTCGATCCCAAGGCGGTGATCGAGGAGATCACCCTGGTCCGCTGCGGACACGGGTCGAACATCGAGCTGTTCAAATACACTGCACCGGACCAGAAGGACCTGACGCCCCGCAACAGCGACATAGGCGGCTTCCACATCGCCTTCTATGTCGACGATATCGCCGCCGCAAAAGCCTATCTCGATCAAAGGGGCATCAAGACGCGTATGGGGCCGCTGCCGGTTACCGAAGGCCCGGCCGCCGGCCAGACCATCCTTTATTTCCAGGCGCCCTGGGGCTTGCAGTTGGAAGCAATCAGCTATCCCAATGGCATGGCTTATGAAAAAGATGCAGAAACGGTGCTGTGGAGCCCGAAGAACCCGGAAAAATAGCCGGGATATTACGCGCCCTGTTGAAACCGACCGACGGCAAGTCGGAGTCATCCGAAGCGGATTGTTTCAATCTTGAAACTTCAAGCTTGAATTAATCAGCCTCAGGCGTAAACTCGACAAACAGAAGCGAAGAGGAGATCGCACAATGAAGGTTGCGGTTCTCGGCGGTGGACCAGCCGGCCTCTACTTTGCCATTTCGATGAAGCTCAGGGACGCCGCGCATGAGGTGACGGTGTTCGAGCGCAACCGTGCCGACGATACGTTCGGTTGGGGCGTCGTGTTGTCGGCCGAAACGCTGGAAAACCTGACCAGGAACGATCCGGTCAGCGCCGTCTGGATCCGCAAGCATTTCGCCTATTGGGACGATATCGCCGTCATCCATGACGGCGTGCGCACGGTCTCGACCGGCCACGGTTTTTGCGGCATCGGCCGCAAGCGGCTGCTCACCCTTTTGCAGCGGCGGGCGCGCGAACTCGGCGTCAAGCTAGTCTTCGAGACCGATATCGCCGACCCCAGGCCGTATATGGAGACGCACGATCTGGTCGTCGCCGCCGACGGGCTGAACTCGAAAGCCCGCGCCAGCTTCGTCGACGTGTTCAAGCCCGATATCGATGTCCGCAAGTGCAAGTTCGTCTGGCTCGGCACCCGTCAGAAATTCGACGACGCCTTCACCTTCATCTTCGAAAAAACCGAGCATGGCTGGGTGTGGGCGCATGCCTACCAGTTCGACAGCGACACCGCGACCTTCATCGTCGAATGCAGCGAGCAGACCTGGCAGCGATTCGGCTTCGGCGCGATGTCGCAGCAGGAATCGATTGCCGTCTGCGAGCGCATCTTTGCCAGCCATCTGGGCGGCCACGAGCTGATGACCAACGCCAATCACATCCGCGGCTCGGCCTGGATCAATTTTCCGCGCATCTTGTGCGAACGCTGGTCCTACAAGAATCTGGCGCTGATGGGCGACGCCGCGGCGAGCGCGCATTTCTCGATCGGTTCCGGCACCAAGCTGGCGCTGGAAAGCGCGGTGGCGCTGGCCGACTATGTCGAGTCCGAGCCAGACCTCGAAGCAGCCTTCCGCAAATATGAGGACGCGCGGCGCACCGAGGTGCTGAAGCTGCAGTCGGCGGCGCGCAATTCCCTCGAATGGTTCGAAGAGGTCGAGCGCTATCTCGGCCTCGATCCGGTGCAGTTCAACTACTCGCTGCTGACGCGTTCGCAGCGCATAAGTCACGAGAATTTGCGGCTGCGCGACGCCGAATGGCTTGCCGGCGCCGAGGAATGGTTCCAGCGTCAGGCCGGCGCCGGCGGCAACAGTCTGCGCCGCACGCCGATGTTTGCGCCTTTCCGGCTGCGCGACATGGTGCTGCAGAACCGCGTCGTCGTCTCGCCTATGGCGCAGTACAAGGCGGTTGACGGCTGTCCGACCGACTGGCATTTCGCCCACTATGCCGAACGGGCCAAAGGCGGCGCCGGTCTCGTCTACATCGAGATGACCTGCGTCAGCCCGGAAGGCCGCATCACGCCGGGTTGCCCCGGTTTCTATGCGCCCGAGCACGGGGTCGCCTGGAAGCGGCTGGTCGATTTCGTCCATGCCGAGACGGAGGCCAAGATCTGTGCCCAGATCGGCCATTCGGGCGCCAAGGGGTCAACTAGGCTCGGCTGGCAAGGAACCGACGTGCCGCTGACCTCGGGCAACTGGCCTGTGATGGCGGCATCTTCCGTGCCGTGGTCGCCGCAGAACCAGATGCCGAAGGCGATGGACCGCGCCGACATGGATATGGTGCGCGAGCAGTTTGTCGCTTCGGCCGAGATGGCGGCGCGCTGCGGCTTCGACATGCTCGAAATCCACGCCGCGCACGGCTATCTCCTGTCCTCCTTCATCACGCCCTTGACCAACCGGCGCACCGACGCCTATGGCGGCTCGCTGGAAAACCGCATGCGCTATCCCTTGGAAATCTTTCATGCGGTGCGCGCCGCATGGCCGGCCGAGAAGCCGATCTCGATGCGCATCTCCGCCAATGACTGGCTCGGCATCGAGGGCGTGACGCCGGCCGATGCCGTCGAGATCGCGCGGCTGCTGCATGAAGCCGGCGTCGACATCTGCGACGTGTCGGCCGGCCAGACTTCGGCCGTGGCAAGGCCGGTCTATGGCCGCATGTTCCAGACGCCGTTTTCCGACCGCATCCGCAACGAGGTCGGCATGGCGACCATGGCGGTCGGCAATATCTATGAGCCGGACCATGTCAATTCGATCCTGATGGCCGGCCGGGCCGATCTCGTCGCACTGGCGAGGCCACATCTTGCCGATCCCTATTGGACGCTGCATGCGGCCGTCACGCTTGGCGATCGCGGCGTCAAATGGCCGGATCCCTATCTGCCCGGCCGCGACCAGCTCTACCGGCTGGCCGAACGCGAAGCAGCAGCGGGGCTGAAAGTATGAGTGCCGCCGCGACGATTTCGGGGCGGCATGCGCTGGTCACCGGCGGCGGATCCGGCGTCGGCCGCGCGATCGCGCTGGCGCTTGCCGGCGCCGGCATCGACGTGACCATCTGCGGCCGGCGTGAAGAGCCGCTGGCTGCGGTCGCCGCTGAGAACAAGCGCATCTTCGCCATTGTCGCCGATGTCACCGACGAAGCGGCAATGGCGTCGCTACACGAGGCCGCGGAAGCGGCACGTGGACCATTCGACATCGTCGTCGCCAATGCCGGCATGTCCGGCAGTGCGCCGGCGCAACGGACCTCGCTGGCAGACTGGCAGCGCACGCTCGACGTCAACCTGACCGGTGCGTTCCTGACCGTGAAGCCGGCGCTGGCCGGCATGGCCGCGCGCAAGACGGGCCGTATCATATTCATCGCTTCCACCGCCGGACTGAAAGGCTATCCCTATGTCGCAGCTTATGTCGCAGCCAAGCATGGCGTCGTCGGCCTGATGCGGGCACTTGCCGTCGAGACCGCCAAGTCCGGCGTGACCGTAAATGCGGTGTGCCCGGGTTTCGTCGAAACCGAGATGCTGGAAGGCGCCGTCCAGCGCATCGCCGAAACGACCGGCCGCTCGGCCGAGCAGGCACGGACAAGCCTTGCCTCGACCAACCCGCAAGGCCGCTTCATCCAGCCACAAGAGGTCGCGGCCGCCGTGCTTCATCTGTGCGGCGATGCCGCCCGGTCGATCACCGGGCAGACGATTTCGATCTCCGGAGGTGAGACATGGTAGCCGGTCCCCTGCCCGCCCCGTCCGGACCCGGCAAGGACCGCCTGCGGCTGTGGATACGCCTGCTGCGCGCCTCGCGCACCATCGAGGCCGAACTGCGCGAACGCTTGCGGCAGGAATTCAGCACCACGCTGCCGCGCTTCGACGTGATGGCGGCGCTCTATCGCGCGCCGGAAGGCATGCTGATGAGCGACCTGTCGCGCTTCCTGCTGGTGTCCAACGGCAATGTCACCGGCATTATCGACCGGCTGGTCTCGGAAGGATTGGTCATGCGGGCCCGACGCAATGGCGACCGCCGCACCTCGGTGGTTCGGCTGACGGAAGAGGGGTCGAAGACTTTCTCCGTTATCGCCGCCGCACATGAAAAATGGGTCGGCGAGTTGCTGGGCAATGTGAGCGAGGACGAGGCGCGCCGGCTGACCGGCATGCTGACCTCCTTCCGCAGCAATTGGGAGGGACGGGAATGACAAAGATGGCCGGCCGCAAGCCGAAGCATTTCCTCTGGCAGGTCGAAGGCAAGATCGCAAAAATCCGGCTCGACCGGCCCGAACGCAAGAACCCGCTGACCTTCGATAGCTATGCCGAATTGCGTGACACTTTTCGCGACCTCGTCTACGCCGACGATGTCGATGCCGTGGTGTTCCTGCCCAATGGCGGCAATTTCTGCTCCGGCGGCGATGTCCACGACATTATCGGTCCACTGGTCAAGATGGACATGAAGGCGCTGCTCGCCTTCACCCGCATGACCGGCGATTTCGTCAAGGCGATGCTGAATTGCGGCAAGCCGATTATTGCGGCGGTCGACGGCGTGGCGGTCGGCGCCGGCGCAATTATCGCCATGGCCTCCGACATCCGCATCGCCACGCAACAGGCCAAAACGGCTTTCCTGTTCACCCGCGTTGGTCTTGCCGGCTGCGACATGGGCGCCTGCGCGATCCTGCCGCGCATCATCGGCCAGGGCCGCGCCGCCGAGCTGCTCTATACCGGCCGCACGATGAGTGCCGAGGAAGGCGAGCGCTGGGGCTTCTACAACCGGTTGGTCGATGCCGAAGTGCTCGAGGCCGACGCGCTCGACATGGCCGCGCGCATCGTTTCCGGCCCGACCTTCGCCCATGGCATCACCAAGACGCAGCTGAACCAGGAATGGTCGATGGGCCTCGACCAGGCGATCGAAGCGGAAGCGCAGGCGCAGGCGATCTGCATGCAGACGGGCGATTTCGAGCGGGCGTACACGGCTTTCGTCGCCAAGGAAAAACCGGTGTTCGAGGGAAATTAGCATGGAAGCTGCATCCCCGGGAATGGACAGGTTGGCAGGCCCGAAGCAGAGCGGAGGCAGTCATGCCTGACCGATCCTTCCTCTCCTGGCCGTTCTTCGAGGACCACCATCGTGAGCTGGCCGAGCGGCTGGAAGCATGGTGCGCGAAAAACCTGCCGGTCTCGCATGACGATGTCGACGCCGCCTGCCGCGAGCTGGTAGCCAAACTCGGCCAGGACGGCTGGCTGAAGCCGACTGCACTCGACACCGAAAACTCTGGGCCGCTCGACGTGCGGACGCTGTGCCTCACGCGCGAGACGCTGGCCCGGCATGACGGGCTGGCCGATTTCGCCTTCGCTATGCAAGGGCTCGGCACCGGCGCACTCAGCCTGTTCGGCACGCCCGACCAGCAGCGCTGGCTGGCGAAGACGCGCGCCGGCAAGGCGATTTCGGCTTTCGCGCTGTCGGAGCCGCGCTCGGGATCGGACGTCGCCAATATGGAGATGACGGCAACGCGCGATGGCGACAGCTACGTGCTATCCGGCGAAAAGACCTGGATCTCCAATGGCGGCATCGCTGATCTCTACGTCGTTTTCGCCCGCACCGGCGAGGCGCCCGGCGCCAAGGGGCTTTCAGCTTTCATCGTGCCGGCCGAGACAAAAGGCCTGACCATCGCCGAACGGCTGGAGGTGATCGCACCGCACCCGCTCGCCCGCCTGTCCTTTGACAACGCCCGCGTTCCAGCCTCGGCGCTGATCGGCCGGCCGGGCGACGGTTTTCGCATCGCCATGTCCGTGCTCGACGTGTTCCGTTCGACTGTCGGCGCAGCGGCGCTCGGCTTTGCCCGGCGCGCGCTGGACGAAAGCATCACAAGAGTGGCCGAGCGCAGGCTGTTCGGTGCACCCATGGCCGAGTTGCAGATGGTGCAGGGCCACATCGCCGATATGGCGCTGGATGTCGATGCCGCCGCGTTGCTGGTCTATCGTGCCGCCTGGACCAAGGACATGGGCGCGGCTCGCGTTACCCGCGAAGCCGCTATGGCGAAGCTGTTCGCCACCGACAAGGCGCAAGAGGTGATCGACAAGGCTGTGCAGCTGCATGGCGGCGACGGCGTCCGGAAGGGCCATATCGTCGAAAGACTGTATCGCGAGATCCGGGCACTGCGCATCTACGAGGGAGCGTCCGACGTGCAGAAGGTGGTGATTGCACGGCAAGTGATGGGAGCGGCCTGAGACCGGAGTTTGTGTGGAAGAATTGATTGTCTTCGAGTTTTGAGTGACCGGATTTGAGCATTGGGAGGCTTTGATATGCACACCATCCTGCAGCCGGAAGGCTGGGCGAAACCCGTCGGCTACGCCAATGGCGTCGCCGCGCGTGGGCAGCTTGTCTTCGTCGGCGGGCAGGTCGGCTGGAACGGACAGGGCCGCTTCGAGACCGACGATCTTGTCGGCCAGGTGCGGCAGACGCTGGCCAATATCGTCGCCGTGCTCGCCGAGGCCGACGCCAAGCCGCAGCACATCACCTCCATGACCTGGTATTTTACCGACAAGGCCGAATATCTGGCCAATCTCAAGGGAATCGGCGAGGCCTATCGCGAGGTGATCGGCCGGCATTTTCCGGCGATGGCCGCCATCCAGGTGATGGCGCTGGTCGAGGATCGCGCCAAGGTGGAGGTCCAGGCTACGGCGGTTATTCCGGACTGACCCGCATTCCGCGAGGGGCGGTAGGCCTGAAACACCGGCCCTTGGCGCCTGCAAGCTCGTCTGCCTGGCATCACGCGGCAATTTTTTAAGCTTAAACTTTCGCCTTGAAAAGCGCCGTACTTTGGATAGCATCCGATGTCTTACGACTGCCGTGCCGGGAGGGCTTTCCGGCAGTCCGGTCAATTGGCGCATCAAAAACCGTGCGGGGCCAAACCCGCCCGATCACAACCAGAGGGAACGAAAATGAACTTCACCCGTCGCAACCTGCTACTTCTTGCGGCCGCCATCGGCATCGCCGGCGGCCCGGCCTATGCCGAAGGCACGCTGAATGTCGGCGCCTATCCGACCAATCCGCCTTTCGAATACAAGAACGAGAGCGGCACATTCGAGGGTTTCGAAGTCGACATCATCAACGAAGCGGCAAAGCGTATCGGGATGACCACTGATATCGCCGACCTCGGTTTCCAGGCGCTGTTCGCCGCCACCACCTCGAAGCGCATCGACGTCGCCATCTCATCGATCACGATTACGCCGGAGCGGCTGAAGTCGCAGTCGTTCACGCAGCCCTACTATGATTCCGACATGGGCATCGCCGCGAAGGCCGACAGCCCAATCAAGGCCGAGGCCGACCTCAAGGGCAAGATCGTCGGCGTGCTGTCCGGCTCGACTGGCGAAGCCTGGGTCAAGGCGCACCAGGAAGCGGACGGGTTCAGCGAGGTGAAAGGCTACGACACGCAGCAGAATTTGCTGCTCGATCTCGGCTCCGGCCGCGTCGATGCGGCGGTCAGCGACATTCCGGGCCTGGAATATTCCTTCACCAAGATGAAGGATCTCGCCGTAAAGCAGCGTATCAAGACCGGCGAGCAGTACGGCCTGATGATGACCAAGGACCACCCGCTGCTCGGCAAGCTGAACGACGCGCTGACCGCGATGAAGACGGACGGCTCACTCGCCGCGATTCACAAGAAGTGGTTCGGCAGCGACGCACCGGCCGATTCCTCGACCGTCAAGGAAATGCCTATGCCGAAGGCCTGAGAGGCAGTTCGCGCTTAATGTCGTGCCGGCTTTCGATGCCGGCACGATTTCGGATTTCGGGCTTGGGCTCGAGCGTCGCGGGACGCCAAACGTTTCGGGAATGCTGCGATGTCGCTGCTGGACACCTTCTTCAACGCCGACGTCATGATCTCCAGCCTGCCGGCGCTGCTGCGCGGTTTCCTGAACACGCTGCTGCTCGGAATCCTCAGCATCGGCATCGGTATTCCCGTCGGCCTGGCGATCAGTCTAGTGCGGCTCTATGCGCCAAAGCCATTTCGGCTGCTGGCGGTCGGCTACATCGACATCTTTAGGGCGATGCCGGTGCTGGTCGTGCTGATCCTGATCTACTATGCGCTGCCGTTCCTCGGCATTCGCTTGTCGTCGTGGACCTCGGCGGTGCTAGCCTTCGCCATCATCATGGCAGCCTATTCGGCCGAGGTGTTCCGCTCCGGCATAGAAAGCATTCCGCGCGGCCAGTTCGAGGCGGCGCAGGCGCTTGGCCTGCCGTTTTTGCTGACCCTGCGCAAGGTGGTGCTGCCGCAGGCGATCCGCGTGGTCATTCCGCCGATGACCAGCAATTGCGTCTCGATGTTCAAGGATACCTCGCTCGCCTCCACGGTAGCATTGCCTGAACTGCTGAAGGAAGCGACCAACGCGCAATCGCTCTATGCCAACCCCTCGCCGCTGATCGGCGCGGCGCTGGTCTATCTCATCTTTCTCTGGCCGATGGTCCGCCTCGTCAGCCTTCTTGAACGCCGCTTCCAGACCGAAAAGACCCGCTGAGGTCGCCAACGATTTCCATCCGCCAATTCTCCCAAATATCAACTTTCCTATCCGTCAGGCACTTCGCAGGAGACGACCTTGAACCAGCATCAGATTTCGAAAACAGGCGACGCTGTAGCTTTCCCGGTCGAGAAGATCCGCGCCATGTTTCCCGCCCTGCAGCAGGCCGGCGACTTCGTCTTCATGGACAATGCCGCCGGCGCGCAGATTCCGCAAAGTGTCCTCGACGCGGTGACCAACCACCTGGTCGCGCATAATGTGCAGCGCGGCGGCCGCTATGGCCGCAGCGTCACCGTCGACCAAGCGGTCGCCGGAGCGCGCGAAAGTGTGGCCTTACTGATCAACGCCACCAACCCGGCGGAGATCTGTTTCGGCATGAACGCCACCTCGTTCATCCGCCTGGTCAGCCTCGGCGTCGGCCAGATGCTTTCTGAGCGCCCAAATGGGGAGCGTGACGAGATCGTCATCACCGACATGGACCACGATGCCAACATCGCGACGTGGCTGGCGCTGGCGCCCGCCGGCGCCAAGTTCAAATGGTGGCGGATGCGCGAGGACGGCAATCTGCATGTCGACGATTTACGCCCGCTGGTCTCCGAGCGTACCCGGCTTGTCGCCTGCACGGTGACGGCGCATTCGATCGGCTCGATCGTCGACGTTGCTTCCGTGGCGGGGATCGCGCATGCGGCCGGCGCCGAAGTGTTCCTCGACTGCGTGCATTACGGCCCCCACGGGCTGATCGACGTGCAGGCCTGGGATTGCGACTATCTGGTCTGCTCCGGCTACAAGAATTTCTCGCCGCATATGGGCTTCCTGTGGGGCCGCTTCGAAACGCTGAAGCGCTTGCCGACCTTCCGCGAGGATTTCATCCCCGACGAGCCGCCCTACAAAATCGAGGCCGGCACCTTCATCTACGAGAACGTCTCCGGCATGGATGCCGCGGTGCGCTATCTCGAATCGATCGGTCGCAATTTCTTGTCCGAGAACAACAGGTCGCGACGCGACAACATCGTCGCCGGCATGAATGCCATCCGCGACTACGAGCAGGTGCTGGCGCGCGAAATGCTGGCGGTGCTCAAGGATTGCGGCGCGACGATCTACGGTGTCGCCGACGAGGCGCGCCTCAGCGAGCGCGTGCCGACCTTCTGTTTCAACATCGGCATGCTGTCGCCGCAGAGGATCGTCGAGGAAATGGCCGAGATGCAGATCGGCATTCGCGACGGCCATATGTATGCGCCGCGCCTGATGAAGCGGCTCAACCTCAGCATGGACAGCGGCGCCGTCCGCGCCTCGCTGGTGCATTACAACACGATCGAGGAGGTCCGGCGCTTCGGCGAGGCGCTGCGTGCCATCATCGCCCGGCTGTCCTGATCGCGCTGTCCGGCTGAGCTTGCGCCGTTCTGGTGGAGCGCGAAGGCGGTTGCACCTGGGTTCTCCAGGCCGGGGCGCAACTGCATGCTTGGGATCAGGTAATCGCCGCCATTCTGCCGCCGATAAGGAATGGGCCGGATTGTCTCGAGCGTCCGCATCCTTTCGCGCAGCCGCGCCGCGACAGGCTCGAAATCGGCCTCCCCAAAACGGTCCACTCTGTAGACCACGAACGGCGGAAGCACGTCGTAGCCCGGATAATAGAGGATCCCGTGATTGATCGGGAACAGCAGGTCGTCGATCGGGCCGTTGACGCCGCGGGCGGAATAATGCTCCTCCCAGCCGCCGGTGGTCACGATCAGCATCGCGCGTTTGCCGGCGAGCGTTCCCTCACCAAAGCGGTCACCCCACCGCTTGTCGCTGTGCTCGCCGACACCATAGGCGAAGCCGTAGGCGTACACCCGGTCGACCCAGCCCTTGAGGATCGCCGGCATCGCGTACCACCACAGCGGGAACTGGAGGATCAAGGTGTCGGCCCATAGCAGCTTGTCGATCTCCGCTTTGACGTCTCCGGTCAGTGTGTTGGTTGCGAAAGCCTTTTTGGAGGCCCCAGCCGGCAGGAAGCGTGCTTCGAGCGGCCACGACGGAAAGTCGGCACGGTCCACCTCGGCTTTCCAGCCATCGGCATAAAGATCCGACACCCGCACTTCGTGGCCTTGGGCCTCGAGTTCCCTGATGGCGACGTCACGCAGCGCGCCGTTGAGCGAACGCGGTTCAGGATGAGCAAAAACAAGCAGGACTTTCATGGGTCTACTCCGCAGAAGGACGATAGACACCAAAGGTAGCCAGCCGTGCGCTGATCCGCTATATGTATATAATGTATAAGATTATGCCGAATAATGGATAGATCGGACGTCACACTCGAGCGCATGCGCACCTTCGTTCGCGTCGCCGAGCGCGGCAACCTCTCGGCGGTGGCGCGCGAACTCGGAGTTGGGCAGTCGACGGTCACACGACATTTGCGGGAGCTCGAGGAGGCCGTCGGCGTGCCCTTGCTCAGCAGGACCACCCGGCGTGTCACGATGACCGATGAAGGCAGCCGTTACTATGCCGACAGCGTCCAGATCCTGCGCCTCGTCGAGCAGGCCGGCGATGAGGCGCGGGGCACGCGCGGCGCGTCGGCCGGCACGATCCGGATATCCTGCACGGCGGCGCTCGGGGTCTTGCACGTCAGCCGGCTGATCTTCACCTTTCAGGACCGCTATCCCGATATCGGCATCGATCTTAGCCTCACCGACGAGCGCATCGACCTTGTGCGGGAGGGCGTCGACATTGCGCTTCGCCTCGGTCCGCTCACCGACAGCTCGATGAAACTGCGGGCGCTCGGCCAGTCCCGGCGTCTGCTGGTGGCGGCGCCGGCCTATGTGGCGGCGCGGGGCAGACCGGCTGTCCCGCAGGATCTGCCTGGCCATGAAGGCATCCGGATGTCGAACATCGCGGGAAGCGACACGCTCGCCCTGCAGGGGCCTGGCGGCGAACGCTTTGCGGTGCCCTTTGGCGGCCGATTTCGGGTCGACCATGGGCTTGCCGCGCGCCAAGCCCTTGTCGCCGGACGCGGTATCGCCCCCGCCCATCACTGGCTTGTCGACGATCTTCTGGCGGCCGGCCGGCTGGAAGCGGTCCTGCCGGGCTATTTTCCGCCTCCCGTCCCGCTGAGCATGCTGATCGTTCCGGAGCGTGCGGGCATTGCCCGGGTCCGGCTGCTGGTCGACTTTCTCGCCGAGCAGATCGCCGGCGTTCCGGGGATCGAGAAGCCGAGGCCAGAGCGTTAACCGGCAAACCTCGCCGGATCAGGCGGCCCTCTTCTTCGCCAACCTTGCCTTGATGCTGGCGACGTCGGCACGCGGCGTCGCCGCGAACAGCGTCCTGGTGTAGCTGTGTTTGGGGTCGGCGAAGACCTCGTCGCGCGAGCCGTATTCGACCGCTTCGCCGAAATACATCACCATCACGTCGTCGGCGATATAGCGTACCACCGACAGGTCGTGGCTGATGAAAACATAGGTCAGCTGAAATTCGTCCTGCAGGTCGGCTAGCAGGTTCAGCACCTGCGCCTGCACCGAAAGATCAAGTGCCGAGACCGGCTCGTCCAGCACCAGAAGGCTGGGGTTGAGCATCAGCGCGCGGGCAATGGCGATCCGCTGGCGCTGGCCGCCCGAAAACATGTGCGGGTAGCGATTATAGTGCTCGGGGCCGAGACCGACCTTCTTCAGCATCTTCATGGCGAGATCGCGCCGCTCGCCGGCCGAGCTGTCGGTGTTGATGAGCAGCGGCTCGCCAAGCACGTCGCCGATCTTCTGGCGTGGATTGAGCGAACCATAGGGGTTCTGGAAGACGATCTGCACCTTGCGGCGCATTTCCTTCGACAGGCCGTCCTTGGCGATGTCTAGCTTCTTGCCGTCGATGAAAAGCTCACCGGAGGTCGCCGGGTCAATCAGGGTGATGATGCGGGCAAGCGTTGACTTGCCGCAGCCGCTCTCGCCGACGATGGCCAGCGTCTTGCCCTTGTCGACGCTGAACGAGACGCCCTTGACCGCATGAACGGTACGGGAGGGGCGGAAAAGCCCGCCGCCGACATGATAGTCGCGCATGATGTTCTTGCCTTCGACTACCGTCACGCTCATGAGGCGGTTCCCCCTGCGGATCGCGCTGCGACTACAGACGGAGCCGGCTCGAACAGCATGTCGGAAACGGTCGGCAGCCGGTCGCCGACGGCGTTTTCCGGCAGCGCCGAGAGGAGCGCGCGCGTATAATTGCTCTTCGGGGACTCGAACAGCGACAGCACGTCGGCCTCTTCCATCTTGCGGCCCTTGTACTGGACGATGACCCGGTCGGCGGTCTCGGCAACCACCCCCATATTGTGGGTGATCATGATCAGGCCCATGCCGTATTTGGCCTGCAGGCCGACCAGTAGATCGAGGATCTGCTTCTGGATGGTGACATCGAGTGCCGTGGTCGGCTCGTCGGCGATCAAAAGCTTCGGATTGCAGGCGATTGCGATGGCAATCATGACGCGCTGACACTGACCGCCCGACATCTGGTGCGGGAAGGAGCCCAGCCGTTCTTCGGGATCGGCGATGCCGACCAGCGTCATCAGTTCGATGGCGCGCGCCCGGCGCTGGGCACGGTCCATACCCATATGGAAGCGCAGCACTTCTTCGATCTGGAAGCCGACGGTGAAGCATGGGTTGAGGCTGGCGACCGGCTCCTGGAAGATCATCGAGATGTCCTTGCCGACGATCTTGCGCCGCTCGGACGGGCCGAGCTTGAGCAGGTCGATGCCGTCGAAGGCCATGCGGTCCGCCCTCACCGTCGCCGTGTTGGGCAAAAGCCCCATCACCGCCAGCATCGCCACCGATTTGCCGGAACCGGATTCGCCGACAATCGCCAGCACCTCGCGCGGTTCGACCGACAGGTCGATGCCTTGCACCGCCATGAACGGCCCGGCGGCGGTGTCGAAGGAAACGGTGAGGTTCGTGATCTCGAGAAGAGGCATCGGATTATGACCTCTTCAGCTTGGGGTCGAAGGCATCGCGCAGGCCATCGCCGATCAGGTTGATGGCAAGCACAGTGATCAGGATGGCAAGGCCGGGGAAGGTCACCACCCAAGGCGCGCGCAGGATGAACTCGCGCGCCGAAGCGAGCATTGTACCCCATTCGGGCGTCGGCGGCTGCGCGCCGACACCGAGGAAGCCGAGCGCCGCAGCCTCGAGAATAGCGTTGGAGAAGGACAGCGTTGCCTGCACGATCAGCGGCGCAAGACAGTTCGGCAGGATCGTCCTCACCATCAAGCGAAGGTGGCCGGCACCGGCCACCTTGGCGGAGATCACATATTCGCGGTTCTTTTCCGCCATTACGGCGGCGCGGGTGAGACGCGCAAAGTGCGGCTGCAGCACCAGCGCGATCGCCAGCATGGCATTGAACAGGCCAGGGCCGAGGATCGCCACAAGCACCAGCGCCAGAAGCAGTGACGGGAAGGCCAGGATGATATCCATGATGCGCATGATCAGCGTGTCGACCCAGCCGCGGAAATAGCCGGCGAGCACGCCAAGCACGATGCCGCTGGTCAGCGAGAAGACAACGACGACCAGGCCGATGAACAGCGAGAAACGCGCCCCGAAGATCAGTCGCGAAAGCATGTCGCGGCCGACCGCATCGGTGCCGAGCAGGAACAACGATTTGCCGCCTTCCTGCCAGGCAGGGGGCGCCAGCAGCGAATCGCGAAACTGCTCGTCAGGCGAATGCGGCGCGACGAACGGCGCAAAGATCGCCACCAGCACCAGCGCCGAAAACACGACAAGGCCGATGACGGCGCCGGTGTTCATCGAGAAGTAGTGCCAGAACTCGGCGAAAGCCCGTTGCCTGCCGCCGGTCGGGATGGAGGCAGCGGTGGCTTCGGCGGCGGATTCGTCGGTCATCTCACTGCACCCGGATGCGCGGATTGATGACGGCGTAGAGCACGTCGACGATCAGGTTCA
The DNA here is from genome assembly GCF_040321795.1 of Mesorhizobium sp. M0244. Lineage (NCBI taxonomy): Bacteria > Pseudomonadati > Pseudomonadota > Alphaproteobacteria > Hyphomicrobiales > Phyllobacteriaceae > Mesorhizobium > Mesorhizobium sp. M0244. The sequence goes on from NZ_JAMYSE010000033.1 coordinate 63,159, forward strand.
CCGCCATAACGATCAGCGCGATGATCAGCAATCCGCTCTGGACGACGACATAGTCGCGCTTGCCGATGGCGTCGATCATCCATTTGCCGATGCCGGGCCAGGAAAAGATCGTCTCGGTCAGAATGGCGCCCGCCATCAACGTCCCGACCTGCAGGCCAATGGTGGTGACCACCGGGATCAGCGCGTTACGAAAAGCGTGCAGCCCGATGACACGGCGCGGCGCCAAGCCCTTGGCGCGCGCGGTGCGGACATAGTCCTCGCCCAGCACCTCGAGCATCGCCGAGCGCGTCTGGCGCGCTATGACGGCGAGCGGGATCGTCGCCAGCACGATCGACGGCAGGATCAAATGGCTGACGGCGGACTTGAAAGCGCCGCTCTTGCCGGAGATCAGGCTGTCGATCAGCATGAACCCCGTTGTCGGCCTGAAGAAATACTGCAGGCCGATGCGGCCGGAAACCGGCGTCCAGCCGAGATAACCGGAGAAGAAGATGATGAGCAGCAATCCCCACCAGAAGATCGGCATCGAATAGCCGGTCAGCGCGACACCCATCGTCGCCTGGTCGAACCACGAGCCGCGCTTGACCGCAGCGAAAATGCCGGCGGGGATGCCAAGCAGAATGGCGATGATCAACGCCACCGTCGCCAGTTCCAGCGTGGCCGGAAACAGCGCCTGGAATTCGCCAAGCACTGGCCGCTTGGTGGCAATCGATATGCCGAAATCGCCGGTCAGGACCCTGCCGATATATTCCAGATACTGGATGACATAGGGCCGGTTGTAGCCAAACTGCTCGATAAGCTGCGCGTAGCGCTCGGGGCTGACACCGCGCTCGCCGGCAAGGGCCAGGATCGGATCGCCCGGCAGAAGCCGGACGAAAGCGAACGCCGCCAGCGATATGCCGAACACGGTCGGGATGATCAAGGCGAGCTTGTGGAGTAGATAACGGAGCATCTTGCTTCATAGAACGGCGGCGGGGGGGGGGCGGCCGCCCCCCGGCTGTTTGCATGTTGCTGTGGTGGTGGGAGGGGGGGCCGCCACCCGGGGGGTTGGAGACCAGCCAACGCCC